>WGBK01000288.1 GCA_015494335.1 Gammaproteobacteria bacterium
CAACAACGGCGGCGTCAAGCTGTTTTCCATGTCCGGTCATCTCAATAACCCGGGCAACTTCGAAATCAACATGGGCACCCCGTTCAAGGACCTGCTGGCCCTGGCCGGCGGTGTGCGCGACGGACGCAAGCTCAAGGCCGTGATTCCCGGCGGTTCCTCGGTGCCGGTATTGCCGGGCGATGTCATGATGGAATGCACGATGGATTACGATTCCATCGCCAAGGCCGGCTCGATGCTCGGCTCCGGCGCGGTCATCGTCATGGACGAGACCACGGACATGGTCAAGGCCCTGCGCCGCATCTCGCGCTTCTATTATTCCGAGTCCTGCGGCCAGTGTACGCCCTGCCGCGAGGGCACCGGCTGGCTCTACCGCGTGCTCACGCGCCTCGTCGAGGGCAAGGGTCGGCCCGAGGATATCGAGTTGCTGGAAAGGGTCTCCCATCAGATCGAGGGGCGCACCATCTGTGCCCTCGGCGATGCCGCCGCGATGCCGGTGTGGAGCTTCATCAAGCATTTTCGCCCCGAGTTCGAGTATTACGTCGAGCACGGTCGTTCGATGATCGAGGCCGCCTGACATGAGCCCTGACATGAAGAAAGACCGGAACGACAATATCACCCTCGTCATCGATGGTCGCGAGATCCAGGCGCAGCCCGGTCAGATGCTCATCGATGTGGCCGACGCCAACGATATCGTGATCCCCCGCTTCTGTTACCACAAGAAGCTCTCGGTGGCGGCCAACTGCCGCATGTGCCTGGTCGAGGTCGAGAAGGCGCCCAAGCCGCTGCCGGCCTGCGCCACCCCGGTGGCCGATGGCATGGTGGTCAAGACCCAGTCGCAGAAGGCCATCGAGGCGCAGAAATCGACGATGGAATTCCTGCTCATCAACCATCCTCTGGATTGCCCGATCTGTGACCAGGGCGGCGAATGCGAACTGCAGGATGTGGCCATGGGCTTCGGTCCCGATGTGTCGGTCTACACGGAGTCCAAGCGCGTGGTCGCCGACCACGACATCGGTCCGCTGATCGCCACCGATCTGACCCGCTGCATCCTCTGCACCCGCTGCGTGCGTTTCGGCGAGGAGATCGCCGGCCAGGTCGAGCTGGGCGCCGTCGGGCGCGGCGAGCGCACCCATATCGGTACCTTCCTTGGCCACTCCGTTGCCTCCGAGATCTCCGGCAATGTGATCGATTTGTGCCCGGTCGGCGCGCTGACCGCCAAGCCCTCGCGCTTCCGTTTCCGTCCCTGGGAGCTGGTCGCCCATGCGTCCGTCTCCGCCCATGACGGCGTCGGCAGTCATCTGCAGGTGCACACCCGCAATTTCGAAGTGATCCGCGTGGTGCCCGACGACTGCGAGGAGATCAACGAGACCTGGCTGGCCGACCGTGACCGTTACAGTTATACCGCGCTGCAATCCGAAGCGAGGTTGACCCGCCCGCTGCTGCGACGCGACGGAAAGTTTGTCGAGATCGACTGGGACGAGGCGCTGGCCCTGGCGCAGGAAAAGCTGCAGGCCGCGGCCAACGGCGACGGCGCTATCGGCGGCCTGATCCATCCCGGCTGCACGCTGGAAGAGCAGTTCCTGTTCCAGAGACTGTTGCGGGGCCTCGGCAGCAACGACATTGATCACCGCCTGCGCCAGCAGGATTTCAGCCTCGATGCGCAGATGCCGCTCATGCCCTGGCTGGGGCGCAGTATTCCGTCGCTGGAAGAACTGGATGCGGCGCTGATCCTCGGCGGCAACCTGCGTCACGAGCAGCCGCTGCTGAATACCCGCCTGCGCAAGGCGGTGGTGCACAAGGGCGCGCGCATCGCTTCCATCGCAGGTCTTGCAGACCAATACAACTACCCGCTGGCCGCCGATCTCTGCGGCAGCGCGGAGAAACAGATCAGCGACCTGGCCGCCGTATTGAAGGCACTGGGCGGCCACGGCAAGCTGGACGGCCTGCTCGAAAAGGCCAACGTCAAGGACGAGCACGAGCAGATCGCCGAGGCCCTGAAACAGGCCGAAGACGCCTGTGTTCTGGTCACCGCCAATGCCGCCGCGATGCCGGGCTATGGCCTGCTATTGCAACTGGCCGAGGCCGTCGCCGAAGCCAGCGGAGCGGATCTCGCCATACTCGGCGATTCGACCAATGCCGCCGGCGCCTGGCTGGCCGGTTGCGTGCCCGGTCGCGGTCCGGCGGGCGAGACACTGGAAGCGCCCGGCCGCAATGCCGCCGAGATCCTCTCCGGCGCCAATGCCGCGCTGCTGCTGATGGGTGTCGATCCGCTGCTCGACAGCGCTCACGGTCAGGCTCTGCTGCAAAACATTGGGGAGCAGGAATTCATCGTCTCGATCGCCCGTTTCGACAGCGACTTCAATCGCGAGCATGCCGATCTGGTCTTGCCGATGGCCAGCTTCCTCAAAACCTCCGGTTGCTTCGTCAACGACGAGGGGCGCTGGCAGCCCTTCCGCGCCGCGGCCAGCGCGCCCGCCGGCGTGCGTCCGGGCTGGAAGATCCTGCATGCGCTGGAACGCCTGCTGCTGCCGGATACGGCCGAGGCGCGCGAGGATTCCGCCGCCGTTCGTCGCGATCTGCAGGCCCTGTGCAGCCATATCGAACTGAACAACCGGGCCGGTTTCGACGCCCGGGCGAAGAAACTGCCGACGCGTCCGCGCGCCACCCAGCGCCTGTCGCAGGTGGCGGTTTATGCCGGTGACGAGATGTTGCGCAATGCCGAACCCCTGCAGCAGACCGAGTTGATGAAGCAGGCCCGGTGCCTGCGTGTCAATGCGGCGACGGCGGAGAAACTGGGGCTCGGTGACGGCGGGCAGGCCCATGTCACCCAGGGCGCGGGCACGGCGATTCTCGAAGTCCGCGTCGATGAGGCGGTGCCCAACGGCTGCGTGGCCTTGCCGGCCGGTATCGCCGAAACCTCGACCCTGGGCGCCCTGTTCGGCAGCGTGGAAGTGGAGAACGCGTCATGACGGAACTGCTCTCGCCCTACCTGACCTGGCTGCCGGCCGAACTGGCCTGGCTGGTGATCACCCTGATCAACATCGTCATCATCCTGGTGCCGCTGTTCATCATCGTGGCCTACTACACCTATGCGGAACGCAAGGTGATCGGCTACATGCAGATCCGCATCGGCCCGAACCGGGTCGGCCCGAAGGGTCTGCTGCAGCCCTTTGCCGACATGTTCAAGCTGATGTTCAAGGAGATCATCGTCCCCAGCAACGCCAACCGCTACCTGTTCCTGGTGGCGCCGGTGCTTGCCTTCGCTCCGGCGATGGCGGCCTGGGCGGTGGTACCCTTCGGCGAGGGCGCGGTATTCAGCAATATCGACGCCGGGCTGCTCTACATCCTAGCGATGACTTCCCTCGGCGTGTATGGCGTGATCATCGCCGGCTGGGCCTCCAACTCCAAGTATGCGCTGCTCGGCGCGATGCGTTCCGCGGCGCAGATTGTCGCCTACGAGATCGCCATGGGCTTCGCGCTGGTCGGCGTGCTGATGGTCAGCGGCAGCCTCAACCTGACCGAGATTGTCGAGGCACAGAAGGGCAGCCCCTGGAACTGGTTCGTGGTGCCGCTGCTGCCGCTGTTCTTCGTCTATTTCATCGCCGGCGTGGCGGAAACCAACCGTGCGCCCTTCGATGTCGCCGAGGGCGAGTCGGAAATCGTCGCCGGTTTCCATGTCGAGTACTCGGGCATGGCCTTCTCGGTGTTCTTCCTCGCCGAGTACGCCAACATGATCCTGATCTCGGTGCTGACCTCGGTGATGTTCCTTGGCGGCTGGCTGTCGCCGTTTCCGGGGCTGATAGACGACGGCCCGATCTGGCTGGTATTGAAGACCGGTTTCTTCATGCTGTTGTTCCTGTGGTTCCGCGCCACCTTCCCGCGCTATCGCTATGACCAGATCATGCGTCTGGGCTGGAAGGTGCTGCTGCCGGTGACGATTGTCTGGTTGCTGGTCGAGGGTGTGGCGGTGTATTACCGCGTCGGCCCGTGGTTCGCGTGAGGGGGTGGAGACGATGAGCAAGATTCGACACTACCTCAAGAGCTTCCTGTTTCTCGAACTGCTGCAGGGCCTGTCGGTAACCGGCAAATACTTCTTCAAGAAGAAGTTCACCATCCAGTACCCGGAGCAGAAGACGCCATTGAGTCCGCGTTTCCGCGGTCTGCATGCACTGCGCCGCTATCCCAACGGCGAGGAGCGCTGCATTGCCTGCAAGCTTTGCGAGGTGGTCTGTCCGGCCCTGGCCATCACCATCGAGTCCGAGGAGCGGGAAGACGGCACGCGCCGTACCACGCGCTACGACATCGACCTGTTCAAGTGCATCTACTGCGGTTTCTGCGAGGAGGCCTGTCCGGTGGATTCCATCGTCGAGACGGATATCTTCGAATACCATTTCGAGAATCGCGGCGAGAACATCATGACCAAGGAAAAATTGCTCGAGATCGGCGACAAGTACGAAGCGCAGATCGCCGCCAACCGCGCCGCCGATGCGCCCTACCGATAGGAAGCGAGACGAATGTGGATTGAAACGCTGATCTTCTACTTCTTCGCCGCGGTCACCGTCGGGTCGGCGCTGGCGATGATCACGGTACGCAACCCGGTGCATGCGGCGCTGCTGCTGGTGCTGACCTTCTTCGCCAGCGCCTTCATCTGGATGCTGCTCGAGGCCGAGTTCCTCGCCATCGCCCTGGTGCTGGTCTATGTCGGCGCGGTGATGGTGCTGTTCCTGTTCGTGGTCATGATGCTCGATATCAACCTGGCGGTGCTGCGCGAAGGCTTCGTGCGCTTCCTGCCGGTGGGTGCGGCGCTGGCGCTGACCCTTTTCGGCATGGTGGTCTATGCCTACCGCAAGGCCGGCCTGGATGCCATCGGCGCGCCGGCCTCGAAGCCGGCCGATTATTCCAACACCGAAGCGCTGGGACAGGTGCTGTACACGGATTACGTGTTTGCCTTCGAGGTGGCCGCGGTGATCCTGCTGGTCGCGATCGTGGCCGCGATTTCCCTGACCCTGCGCCGCCGCGGCGATACCAAGTACCAGAACCCGTCCGAGCAGATCCGCGTGAAGAAGGCGGATCGCCTGCGGGTGATCAAGATGGAGGCAGAAAAGCGATGACTCTCGGCCTGACCCATTTCCTGGTGCTGTCCGCGCTGCTGTTCTCGATCAGCATTGCCGGCATCATCATCAACCGCAAGAACCTGATCATCCTGCTGATGTCGATCGAGCTGATGCTGCTGGCGGTGAATCTGAACTTCATCGCCTTCTCCCACTATCTCGACGACCTTGCCGGTCAGGTGTTCGTGTTCTTCATACTGACCGTGGCGGCGGCCGAAGCGGCGATCGGCCTTGCCATTCTGGTGGTGCTGTTCCGCAACCGACGCAGCATCAATGTCGCCGATCTCGACGAGTTGAAGGGGTAGGGCGATGCAGAATCTCTACCTGGCCATTCCCCTTGCTTCCCTGTTCGGCGCCGTGATCGCCGGCCTGTTCGGCCGTCAGATCGGCCGCGCCGGTGCCCATTGGGTCACCATACTCGGCGTTGCCGTTTCCTTCCTGCTGTCGCTGCTGGTGCTCAAGGATCTGCTGCTCGACGGCGGCGAGATCTACAACGGGTCGGTCTATACCTGGATGATCTCCGACGGCATCCGCTTCGAGGTGGGCTTCCTGATCGACAACCTGACCGCACTGATGATGGTGGTGGTTACCGGGGTGTCGCTGATGGTGCATATCTACACCATAGGCTACATGCACGACGATCCCGGCTACCAGCGCTTCTTCAGCTACATCTCGCTGTTCACCTTCTCGATGCTGATGCTGGTGATGGCCAACAACTTCATGCAGCTGTTCTTCGGCTGGGAAGCGGTGGGCCTGGTCTCCTATCTGCTGATCGGTTTCTGGTACAAGAAGGAAACCGCGATCTATGCCAACATGAAGGCCTTCCTGGTTAACCGCGTCGGTGATTTCGGTTTCCTGCTCGGGATCGCGACCATTCTCTATTTCACCGGCTCGCTGGATTATTACGAGGTCTTCGGCAAGGCCGACCGCCTGATCGACGGTGGCATCGAGATCCTGGACGGAACCGTCTGGTCCGCGATTACCGTGGCCTGCATCCTGCTCTTCATCGGAGCCATGGGCAAGTCGGCCCAGGTACCCCTGCATGTCTGGCTGCCCGATTCGATGGAAGGCCCGACCCCGATCTCGGCCCTGATCCACGCCGCGACCATGGTTACTGCCGGCATCTTCATGGTGGCCCGCATGTCGCCATTGTTCGAATTCTCGGAGACGGCCCTGTCCTTCGTCATGGTCATCGGCGCGACGACCGCCTTCTTCATGGGCCTGATTGGTATCGTGCAGAACGACATCAAGCGCGTGATCGCCTATTCGACCCTGTCGCAGCTCGGCTACATGACCGTGGCCCTGGGCGCGTCCGCCTACTCGGTGGCCATCTTCCACCTGATGACCCACGCCTTCTTCAAGGCGCTGCTGTTCCTGGCCGCCGGCGCGGTCATCATCGCCATGCACCACGAGCAGGACATGCGCAAGATGGGCGGCTTGAAGAAGTACCTGCCGATCACCTACTGGGTGTCGCTGATCGGCACCCTGGCGCTGATCGGTTTCCCCGGCAGTTCCGGCTTCTTCTCCAAGGATTCCATCATCGAGGCGGTGCACCTGTCCGAGCTGCCCGGGTCCGGCTATGCCTATGCGATGGTGCTGATGGGTGTGTTTGTCACCGCCTTCTACAGCTTCCGCCTGCTGTTCCTGGTGTTCCACGGCAAGGAGCGGATGGATGCCCATACCCGCGATCACCTGAAGGAACCGGGGCCGGTAGTCTGGGTGCCGTTGGTGCTGCTGGCGATTCCTTCGGCCATCATCGGCTGGATGACCATCAAGCCCCTGCTGTTCGGCGATTTCTTCAAGGGCGTCTTGTTTACGCTCAAGGAGCATGACGTGGTGGCCGAGATCGGCGAGGAGTTCACCACGCCCCTGGCCTTCGTACTCCACGGCATGGGCGGTATCGCGGTGTGGCTGGCGGCCGCCGGTTTTGCCCTGGCCTGGTACATCTACCTGAGAAACCCGGCCCTCGCCGAACAGGCGAAGATCCGTTTCGCGCTGATCTACCGCATCCTCGATCAGAAGTACTTCTTCGACCGTTTCAACGAGGTCGTCTTCGCCGGCGGCGCGCGCCTGATCGGCTCGCTGCTGTGGCGCATCGCCGATTCGATGATCATCGACGGGCTGATCGTCAACGGCAGTGCCTATCTGGTCGGCCGCGGCGCGCTGGTGCTGCGCCGGGTGCAGACCGGATACCTGAATCATTACGCTTTCGCCATGGTGGCAGGCCTGATCCTGCTGCTCGGCTGGGCCATACTGGGGTGATGGCGAGACATGAACCTGTTTGCTGATCTTCCGCTGTTGAGTCTCTCGGTCTGGCTGCCGATCCTCGGCGGCGTGCTGGTGCTGTTCTCCGGCGACCGCAATCCCGAGGGCGCCCGTCGCCTGGCCCTGGTATTTGCCATCGCCACCTTCGTCGTCACTCTGCCACTGTGGAGCCTGTTCGACAGCTCGACGGCGGCGATGCAGTTCGTCGAGCGGCATCCCTGGATCCAGCCTTTCAATATCTACTATTATCTCGGCGTGGACGGCATCTCGATGCCGCTGATCCTGCTCACCAGTTTCACCACGGTGCTGGTGGTGATCGCCGGCTGGAAGGTGATCCAGTACCGCGTGGCCCAGTACATGGCGGCCTTCCTGATCATGGAAGGTTTCATGATCGGTACCTTCGCGGCCCTCGACTCGATCCTGTTCTATATCTTCTTCGAGGCGATGTTGATTCCGATGTTCCTGGTCATCGGCATCTGGGGCGGCCCGAATCGCATCTATGCCACGCTCAAGTTTTTCCTCTATACCTTCATCGGCTCGGTGCTGATGCTGGTGTCGCTGATCTACATGTACAACAAGGGCGGCAGCTTTGCGATTCTCGACCTGCACCAGTTGCCACTGACCCTGAACGAGCAGGTGCTGATATTCCTCGCCATGCTGGTGGCCTTCGCGGTCAAGGTGCCGATGTGGCCGGTGCATACCTGGCTGCCGGATGCCCATGTCGAGGCGCCGACCGGCGGCTCGGTCATCCTTGCGGCGATCATGCTGAAGATCGGCGGCTACGGCTTCCTGCGTTTCAGCCTGCCGATCGCGCCCGATGCCAGTGCCGCGCTGGACTGGCTGATCCTCACCATGTCCCTGACCGCGGTGGTCTACATCGGCTTCGTCGCCCTGGTACAGCAGGACATGAAGAAGCTGATCGCCTATTCCTCGATCGCGCACATGGGCTTCGTCACCCTCGGTTTCTTCATCGTGTTTCGCATCATCGACAAGGGCAGTCTGCAGGGCGCCGCGCTGGCTCTGGAAGGCGGCATGGTGCAGATGGTGTCCCACGGCTTCATCTCCGGCGCCATGTTCCTCTCTGTCGGCGTGCTTTATGATCGCATGCACAGCCGCCAGATCGCCGACTATGGCGGGGTGGTCAACGTGATGCCGAAATTTGCCGCCTTCATGGTGTTCTTCGCCATGGCCAACGCCGGCCTGCCGGGCACCTCCGGATTCGTGGGCGAGTTCATGGTGATCCTCGCCAGCTTCCAGGCCAGTTTCTGGATCGCCTTCCTCGCCGCCACCACCCTGGTGCTGGGCGCGGCCTACACCCTGTGGATGGTCAAGCGGGTGGTGTTCGGTGACATTGCCAACGACCAGGTGCGGGCGCTGAAGGACATCGATGCGCGCGAATTCCTGATCCTCGCCCTGCTGGCCATTGCCGTGCTTGGGCTGGGTTTGTGGCCGGATCCGCTGGTCAACGTGATGCATGCAACCATCGAGAACCTGTTGCAGCACATCTCGGTATCGAAGATCTAGGATGGCCTCTATGAATGCATTTATTCCGCCCAACCTGATGCCTGCCCTGCCCGAACTGGTGTTGCTGGGCATGGCCTGTCTGGTGCTGGTCGTCGATCTGTTCCTGCCCCGCGAAAAGCGTGGCTTCACGCTGTTGCTGTCGCTGGCCGCATTGCTGCTGACCGGCCTTGCCCTCTGGCAAGTTGCGCCGGTAGAAATCGTGGTTTCCTTCAACGGCAGCTTCGTGCTCGACCGGCTGGCAGTGCTGCTGAAGTCGGGTCTGTTGCTGATCCTGTTCCTGGTTTTCGTCTACAGCCGGGATTTCCTCAAGTCCTTCGGCATCTACAAGGGCGAGTATTATGCGTTGGGCCTGTTCGCGACCCTGGGCATGATGATCATGATCTCCGCCTACAGCTTCCTGCTGTTGTACCTGGGTCTGGAACTGCTGGCCCTGTCGCTGTACGCGATGATCGCCTTCCGCCGCGATTCCGCCGTCGCTTCCGAGGCGGCGATGAAGTATTTCGTGCTCGGTGCGATGGCCTCCGGTCTGCTGCTCTACGGCATGTCTCTGTTCTATGGAGCTACCGGCACCCTGGATCTCGCGCGCCTGTCCGACGTGATCCGGCTGCAGGCCGCAGACTCTCCGATCCTGCTCTCTTTCGCGTTGACCTTCATCGTAGTCGGGCTTGCCTTCAAGCTGGGCGCCGTTCCCTTCCACATGTGGTTGCCCGATGTCTACCAGGGCGCGCCGACCTCGGTGACCCTGTTCATCGGTACCGCGCCGAAGATTGCCGGTTTCGCCATGGCTATCCGCCTGCTCGACAATGGCATGGCTTCCTTGCAGGTGGAGTGGGGGCAGATGCTGCTGGTGCTGGCTGTGGCTTCCCTGGCGATCGGTAATATCGTTGCCATCGCCCAGACCAACTTCAAGCGCATGCTGGCCTATTCCACCGTTTCCCATGTCGGTTTCATCCTGATGGGGTTGCTGGCGGGTACCGCAATGGGTTATGCCTCGGCCATGTTCTACACCCTGACCTATGCGCTGACCGCGGCCGTGGCCTTCGGCATTCTGATGCTGCTCAGTCGTGACGGGAATGAGGCCTCGGAGCTGGCGGATCTGCGCGGTCTCAACGATCGCCATCCCTGGTACGCGGCACTGTTGGCAATTGCCCTTTTCTCGATGGCCGGCGTGCCGCCCACGGTCGGTTTCTATGCCAAGCTGGTGGTCGTCAATGCGGTGATTCAGGTAGACATGATCTGGTTGGCGGTGGCTGCCGTACTGTTTTCCGTGATCGGTCTGTTCTACTACCTGCGTGCGGTCAAGGTCATGTATTTCGACAAGCCCGAGGATGATCAGGCCTTCCAGGTACAGGACGCCCTCGATAGCCGTATCCTGCTCAGTGCCAACAGCCTGTCGCTGCTGGCCCTGGGTCTGTTCCCTTCGGGGCTGATGGCCTGGTGCCTTACGGCCTTTGCCTGATCACTTTCCGTCGATCCCGTATTTCCATCTGACGGCTGAATCATGAAAAACCTGTTTCACAACAAGCCGAAGCGCAGTCTTGTCGGTAGCCTGTTGCTGGTGCTGCTCGGCGTGCTGCTCTGGGGCGGTTTCAATACCGCGATGGAAGCCACCAATACCCTCGGCTTCTGCATTTCCTGTCACGAGATGGAATCCACCGTGTATCAGGAGTACAAGACCTCGGTACATGCCCAGAACCCCTCCGGGGTTCGCGCTGCCTGTCCCGACTGTCATGTGCCGAAGCAGTGGGTGCCGAAGGTGATTCGAAAGATCCAGGCCTCCCAGGAGGTCTACCACTGGCTGGTCGGCACCATCGACACGCCGGAAAAATTCGAGGCCCGGCGCCCCAGGCTGGCAAAGCATGTTTGGAAGACCATGAAGGAAACGGACTCCCGCGAATGCCGCAATTGCCATGACTACAAGAGTATGGATTTCCAGGGGCAGGCCCGTTTTGCTTCGCGCATCCATCAGGATGCCTTTCAGCAGGGCAAGACCTGTATCGACTGCCACAAGGGCATTTCTCACAAGCTGCCAAAGCTGGAGAAACAGCAGCTGGTGCAGCGCAAGAACGAATTCGACGAGGATCTGGCGCTGGATATCATGGATACCTGTGCCGGCTGCCATGGCGAGAATGGAGAGGGTACCGCCGATGGTGAATACCCGAGGCTGGCCGGCCTGCCGGCAGCCTATATCGCACGTGAATTGCGTTATTTCAAGAGCCGCAAGCGCCTGAACATCCCGATGGCCCCCTACGCCAACGAACGCGAGTTGCCGGAAGAGGATGTCGAGAGCATCAGCGCCTATCTATCGGCGATCCAGTTGCCATCGAAACTCAAACCACTGGAAGTCGAGGAAGGCCAGGGCGGCTTCAACGCCCTCGGGCGCCTGCAGGCC
>WGBK01000289.1 GCA_015494335.1 Gammaproteobacteria bacterium
CATTTGCGGAACTTCTCGAAGGCCATGTCGAGCTGGCCCTGGGACTGGAAGGCGATGCCGAGCATGCGATTGGACTCGGAGGATTCGACATCGGAGCGCTGCTTGCCGTGTTCGGTGACGAGGAAACGGCGGGTAGTGATCAACAGATGCCCGATCACCAGCAGTGCCGCCGGCGTCATCAGTTGCACCCATTCGGTACGGGTAGTCATCAGCAGGTAATGGGTCAGCACCAGGCCCAGCAACAGCAGCAGGGTGACCGCGGCCGCCACGCCGGCCTTGAGCCGCGGCATCAACAGCATCAGGTACAGGGCCACCAGCAGGAAGGCGCCGAGGGTCATCCAGATGCCCCAAGGCGGCTCGATGAAGAAATCCTCGTTGAGGATGCTCGAAACCACATGAGCCAGCTCCAGCACCGGCGGCATGGCCGCGTCGATGGGCGTGACCTGGTTGGCGCCGACGCCGACGGCGGTGGCGCCGATCAGCACGATCTTGTCCTTGTACTTGGAGGCCGGAATCTTGTCGGCCAGCACATCGTAGAAGGAGTCCACCGGGAAGGCCGGCTTGCCGTCCTCGCGATTGCGGTAGAAGAAGCTCTTCATCAGCAGTTCGGGGTCGGTCTTGATGGTCAGGGAGCCCATCTCGACGCTTTCGGCCAGGTTGATGCGGATGTCCTTGACCCCGAGGTTGAGGCTGTGTGCCGCCAGCTGCAGGGCGATGGAGGGGTAGAAGCGGTCGAAATGACGCAGCACCAGTGCCTCGCTGCGAATGGCGCCATCGATGTCCGGAATCAGGTTGAGATGGCCGATGGCCAGGGCCGGCTTGCCGACGGCCGGGATCGGCGGCAGGGCGTCCACGGTGGGGATCGGGAACAGCCCCTCGGCCTGGGCGCCGACGCGGTCGTAGATATTCGGAATGGCGTTTTTCAGCACATAATCCGGCAAAGCCTGGTCCGGTCGTCCGCGCGGTTCGCCGAGGATGAAGGGCATGGCCAGCACCACGTTGCCGGCCTCGGCGACGGCGGCGGAGAGCTTGCGATCCGTGTCCAGGGCCTGTTCGGCCTCGATCAGCCGGGCCTTGAGGTTGTCGATGTCCCGTGGCAGTCGCGAGGCCAGACTGGATTCGGCAAAGGCGCGGTAAACCGGAGCGAGCTTGCGGTTGTTCTTGCCGTCCTGCAGCAGGGCAGCAAGATTGTCGATATCCGCCGGAGCCTCGGCAAAGCTGGCATTGTTGACGAAGTCGAGCAGGCCACGGATGTACTCCATGCCCGGATCGGTCTGCGGTTCCAGGAAGTACACGGTCTCGCCGATCACCTTGGCGCCGCCGGCGGACAGCTTGCGGATCATTTCGGCGTGGATATCGCGCGGCCAGGGCCAGCGACCGATGTTGGCGATGCTGGCATCGTCGATGGCGATGACCGCGATGCGGTCCGACGGGCTGCGGTCGGTGGAGCGCACGCCCCAGTCATAGGCCACGCGTTCCAGCCCCTGCAGGATGGGGGTGCCGGCGGCGAAAACGAAGACGATGGTGATAGCGAGGCCGAGGAACCAGTCAGTGTTCCAGAAACGGGGTTTCATGCGCTCTCCGGGCGAGGGCTTTCTTGTTTGCACTGACTATATGTTTACATGGGATTTTTTGCCAGCCGAAAGCGCGAAAATGTGATTCCGATGGCGATATTGGGGATCGACTGCTATACATTCTCCTCGTTGGGTGGTTTTCCGCCCCTTTCTGGAGGTGAGATTGGCCCATGTCCGACCCGGATTTCCATCAATTGCTCGAACGCATCGACCGGCTCACCGAAGTCGCGACCGCGCTTTCCGCCGAGCGGAACCTGCCGCGCCTGCTGGAGCGGATCCTGTTCGGCGCCAAGGATCTGACCCACGCCGATGGCGGTACGCTCTATATACTGCGCGAGGACCGGCTGCATTTCGAGATCATCGCCAACGACAGCCTCGGTATCCAGATGGGCGGTGCCAGCGGCGATGCCATTGCCTTCGAGCCAATTCCACTGCAGGATGACCGGGGACAACCGAATCATCGCATGGTGGTCAGCCATTGCGTGCTCAGCGGCGAGACCGTGAACATCGAGGATGCCTATAAGGCCGATGCCTTCGATTTCACTGGGGCGCGGGATTTCGATCGCCGCACCGGCTACCGCACGCGTTCCATACTGACTTTTCCGCTGCAAAATCACGAGGACGAGATCATCGGCGTGATGCAGCTGATCAACGCCCGCAACCCGGACAGCGGCGAGGTACAGGCCTTTGGTGAGGTGGATCGGCGTCTGGCCGAGTCGCTGGCTTCGATGGCGGCGGTGGCGCTGACCCAGCAGCAGTTGATCAACGACCTGCAGCAGCTGTTCGAGTCCTTCATCCGCATGATCGCCAACGCCATCGACGACAAGTCGCCCTATACCGGCGGTCACTGCCGGCGTATTCCGGTGCTGACCATGATGCTGGCCGAAGCCGTGCACGGGGTCGATCAGGGGCCGATGCGGGATTTCCGTATCGATGACAAAGACCGCTACGAACTGGAAACCGCGGCCTGGCTGCACGATTGCGGCAAGGTGGTGACCCCCGAGCATGTGATGGACAAGGCGACCAAGCTGGAAACCATCCATGACCGCATTCATCTGGTCGAGGCGCGCTTCGAGATTCTGCTGCGCGATCGCGAGCTGGCCTTCCTGCGGGCGCTCGATCAGGGTGGCGACGAGGCGGAATTGCGCCAGCAATGGCAGCTGCGGCGCAGTCAGCTCGATGCGGATCTGGAATTCCTGCGAGGTGCCAATGTCGGTGGGGAATACATGAGCGACGAGGCAATCGAGCGGGTCAGGCGCATCGCCGCCTATCACTGGCGCGACCGGCACGGCAGGGAACAGCCCTTGCTCACCGACGATGAGGTGGAGAATCTCTGCGTGCGCAAGGGCACGCTCAACGAGCGCGAGCGCGAGATCATCAACCATCATATCGTGGCCACCATACAGATGCTGGAGTCCCTGCCTTTTCCGAAGCACCTGGCGCGGGTGCCGGAATATGCCGGCGGGCATCACGAGAAGATGGACGGCAGCGGTTATCCGCGCGGTCTGAAAAGGGAGGAGATGTCGGTGCAGGCGCGGATCATGGCGATCGCCGATATCTTCGAGGCGCTGACCGCTTCCGACCGCCCCTACAAGCCGGGCAAGAAGCTTTCGGAATGCCTGGAGATCATGTACCGGATGAAGCGCGACCGGCACATCGATCCGGATCTGTTCGATATCTTCATCCGCGAGCGGGTCTACGAACGCTATGCCCGGGAATACCTGCCGCCGGCGCAGATCGACGCCATCGATGAATCGAAGCTGGGGACCTGGCTGGACTGAGGCCGCGGGCGCTGTACTTCAGCCCTCGCCCTGTTCGATGTCCGCCGGGTCGGCGGTATCGATGCCGCCCTTGAGCACGAAGGATTCGATGTTCTTCTCGTTGAGCAGGAAGGAGGCGGCGGAGCTGCGGCGGCCGGTGTCGCAGTAGATGACATATCGCTTGTCCTTGTCCAGCGAATTGGCCTTCATGCGCAGGAAGATCAGCGGGATGTTGATGCTGCCGCGAACGTGTCCGGCCTTGTATTCGTCCGGCAGGCGCACATCCAGCCACAGGCCGCCGTCCTCGACGATTCGGCGGGCCTCGTCGTAGTCGATCCAGCGCAGCAGGGGTTCGTTGAGCAGGGAATTGAAGTCTTCCTTGTTCAGCCGCATCAGGCTGCCATTGGTGAGCATGGTCACGGTGGCGTTGCGCGTGCTGTCCGAGATCAGCGCTTCCTCGCCAAAGCTGTCGCCGACGCCGAGGGTGGCCAGCTTGACGCCCTTCGGATTGGCCGGGGTGGAACGGGTGACCAGGCAACGCCCTTCCTTGATGATGTAGAAATAGTCGCCGGGGTCGTCCTGCTGGATGATCACATCGCCGGCCTTAACATTGACCGGCTCCATGCGCATGAACAGGGCCTGGATGTTGGAGGGCGGAATGCGATGGAAGGCGCGGGTCTGCAGGATGCGCGTCATCCAGTCGCTGCTGTCGCCGTCGTCGCTCTCGTCCAGGGACTCGACCTGGTAGCTTCCGGTCTGGTCCCAGGTCAGCATGATGTCGAGCATGTCGCTGTTGACATGGATGACGGTGACCGGGGTACGGGCCCGTGCGGAAACCGAGCGCGGGAAGCTGTGTGCGATGGGGTGATGGGCCTCGGATGAGCCGGCCTCGAGGGTCTTGACCGTCTTCTTGTCGTTGAGCAGCTCGATCTCGCCCTCGACCAGATAGACATGGGTCTTGTCCATGTCGCCCTGTTTGAACAGGAACTTGCCGCGGGGGATGGTCTCGGTCTTCACCTTCTCCAGCAGGTCTTCGATATTCTCGGCATTGAGGGAGCTGATGGGGACCAGCTTCTTGAGAAAGGCGGCATCGATGGGGTGGGACATGAACTGCGGCTATCCTGGCTCGTGAAAGGTGCGGCTATTCTGTCGAGCGAGCCGGCGGAAATCAACCATTGCCGATTCCGATTGTGATGGCTTACCCGGATTGACGGGTGATATCGACGAACAGCTTCAGCTTCTGGCCCGGTTGCAGGTACTTGCCGAGCTTGTTCCACTTGCGGATATCGGAAACCCGGATGTTGAACTTGTCGGCGATGCGCGACAGCGAATCCCCCTTGCGCACGGTGTATTTCAGCGCGTAGAGTTTGCCGCTGGCCGGCGAGGGAGGCAACAGGCTGACACGGCGCGCGCCGGCCTTGCCCTTCTTCCAGATTACCAGCTTTTGGCCGACCCGCAAGGTATCGATGGGGGCCATGCCGTTCCATTTCGCCAGCGAACGGGTGCTCACTCGATACTTTCGCGAGATGCTCCAGAAACTCTCGCCCTTGCGCACGCGGTGGGTGATCTTGCGACTGCCGCGAGGCGTGCTCTGCAGGCGCGCAAGGCGTGCGTTCTGGCTCAGGCTGTACTGCTTCAGCGAACGGGTCGCGGTCGGAATCATCAGGTATTTGCCGGCGCGGATGTTGTTGCCGCGGATGCCGTTGACCTGGCGAATCAATTGCGCCGTGGTCTGGTGACGCCGGGCGATCTGGCTCAGGGTGTCGCCCTTGCGGATGCGATAGCGTACCCAGTTGATGCGCTTGCTCTTCGGCAGTTTGGCCAGACCCTGGTTGAATTTCTCCAGCGATTCGCGCGGCAGCAGCAGGCGGTGGGGGCCGTTGGGCGGGGTGGCCCAGCGGTTGAAGGCGGGGTTGAGCTTGTACAGCTCCTCGGTGCTGATGCCGGCGAGATCGGCCGCCAGGGCCAGGTCGATCTGGCTGTCCAGTTCGACGATGCCGTAGCTGCGCTCATCCTCGATGTGCAGCAGGTCGATGTCGTATTTTTCCGGATGGCTGAAGATTTCCTTCAGCGCCAGTAGCTTGGGCACATAGTCGCGGGTCTCGCGGCGCAGCCTGGACAGGGACCAGAAATCGGTCCCGCGGCCCTTCTTGCGGTTGTAGCGCCGCACCGAGCGGATCTTGCCGGGGCCGGCGTTATAGGCGGCCAGGGCCAGTTCCCAGTCGCCGTCGAACTGACTGGCCAGATCCTTCAGATAGCGAGCGGCGGCACGGGTCGATTCGATGATGTCGCGGCGGCCGTCGTACCACCAGTTCTGCTTCAGGCCGAGCAGGCGGCCGGTGGAGGGTATGATCTGCCACATGCCCGAGGCGCGGCCGTGGGAGTAGGCAAAGGTCTGGTAGGCGCTCTCGACGATCGGCAACAGCGCCATCTCGCTGGGGATGTCGTTTTCCTCCAGCACGTCGAGGATGAAAGGCAGTACCGGCTTGGCGCGGTGCATCACGCGGTTGAGGTATTCGCGGTGTTTCAGGTACCAGTCGAGCTGGGTCTGGACCCGGGCGTTGAGCACCGGACGCATGCGCATGCCATTCTGCAGGCGGGTCCAGGCATTGTTTTCCTGTTGCAGCGCGACGCCGGCCTGTTCGGGCAGATCC
>WGBK01000290.1 GCA_015494335.1 Gammaproteobacteria bacterium
CTGGCCTGCGAAGTAACGCTGCAACCCCTGCGCCGCTTCGACCTGGATGCGGCGATCCTGTTCTCCGACATCCTCACCATCCCCGACGCGATGGATCTCGGGCTCTATTTCAGCGCCGGCGAAGGCCCGCGCTTCGAACGCCCGGTGCGCAGCGATGCCGATGTCAACCGGCTGTTCGTGCCCGACCCTTCCGAGCGCCTGCGCTATGTCACCGATGCGGTGACCCTGATCCGCAATGAGCTCGACGGCGCGGTTCCGCTGATCGGGTTCTCCGGCAGCCCCTGGACCCTCGCGACCTACATGATCGAGGGCGGCGGCACCAAGGAATACCGACATTCCAAGGGCATGCTCTATGCCGAGCCGAAACGCCTGCACCGCATTCTCGACCTCGTCGCCCGGTCCGTGGCAAGCTACCTGAATGCGCAGATCGAGGCCGGCGCCCAGGCACTGATGATCTTCGATACCTGGGGCGGCGTTCTGTCACCCTCGGCCTACGAGGAATTCTCCCTGCGCTACATGCAGCAGGTGCTCGATCTGCTCCACAACGAGCGGGACGGCGAGATCATCCCGGTCACCCTGTTTACCAAGGGCGGCGGGCAATGGCTGGAAAAGATTGCCGACACCGGCTGCCAGGGCGTGGGGCTGGACTGGACCACTTCCATTGACGAAGCGCGTCGGCGCGTCGGCGATCGGGTTGCCCTGCAGGGCAACCTGGATCCCAATGCCCTCTATGCCGAGCCGGAAATCATTCGCGCCCAGGTCAAGGACCTGATCGAGCGCTTCGGGCCACACAATGGCCATGTGTTCAATCTCGGCCACGGCATCCACCAGACCGTCGACCCCGATCACCTCAAGGTGCTGGTCGACGCGGTACATGAATACGGGCGCGAGATCCGCAGCACCTGACCCAGCCAGGGACTGCAGGCAGCCCGCTTTGCCTGTGACCCTGACCGGCTTCAGAACAGTTCTTCGACCGCCTCTTCCTCGCTGACCGCAGGCTCGCCGCCACGGGTCTCCGCGAAACCCGGCTCACCGCCTTCGCTATCGGTCACCATTTCGTCGGGCAGCTGGGGTTCGGTTCCCTGCACGAACAGCTCGAAGCGGCTGTTGACGGTGCGGGCCGTCGCCCGCTCGCCGGTATCGGCATCAATACGCACACTGACCACGCCATCGGGCTGCTGATCCGTGGTGACCGGGGCATCCTTCAAGGCCACCCGCATGAAGTCGATCCACATCGGCAGTGCAGCCCGACCGCCGGTTTCGCGACTACCCAGGGGTTTCTGATCATCGAAGCCGACCCAGGCGGTGGTGACCACGCCATCGGCAAAACCGCTGAACCAGGCATCCTTCTGGTCATTGGTGGTACCGGTCTTGCCGGCGAGATCCGGCCGGCCCAGTACCTTGGCGCGGACCGCGGTGCCGCGACGCACGACCTCGCGCAGCATCGAGCGCATGATGTAGGCGTTCTCCTCGCTGATCACCCGCGGCGCCGGACGCGGAGGGCCGGCCTCGGCAACAATTGCCGGTTTTTCGCGTTCGCCAGCCGCTGATTTCGATCCATCTGCCTTTGCAACCTCCTCGGCCTCTGCTGCCGGCTCGGCCTTTTCCGCGGAAGCCTGTTCCACCTCGGAAGCAGAGGGCTCCCCGGGCTGACAATCCTTGCGGCAGACCACCAGCGGGTCGGCCCGGTACAACAGCTCGCCGTCGTTGCTCTCGATGCGCTCGATGAAGTAGGGATCGGTTCGATAGCCGCCACTGGCGAACACCGAATAACCACGCACGATCTCCAGCGGTGCAAAGGCACCGCTGCCCAGCGCCAGCGACAGGTCGTAGGGCATCTCGTCGCGACGGAAACCGAATCGCTGTACATAGTTGACGGCATAGCGCAACCCAATCGACTGCAGGATGCGAATCGACACCAGGTTGCGCGACTTCACCAGCGCCTCGCGCAGGCGCGTCGGACCGTACACGCGGCCCGAGTAGTTTTCCGGCCGCCAAGTGGCCTCCAGCGAATCGTCGTCGAAAACCACGGGCGCATCGTTGATCAGGGTCGCTGCCGTGTAGCCCTTTTCCAGCGCCGCGGAATAGATGAAAGGCTTGAAGTTGGAACCGGGCTGGCGCTTGGCCTGGGTTGCTCGGTTGAACTTGTTGCGGAAGTAGTCGAAGCCGCCGACCAGCGCCCGGATCGCGCCGTTTTCCGGATCCAGAGACACGATCGCGCCTTCCACATCCGGCACCTGGGCCAGCAGCCACAGATCGTCACGCTGCTCGAGCCAGATCACGTCACCGGGCTGCAACCTTTCCGCGGCCGATTTCAGTTCCGGTCCACGGCGGTTTTCGCTGATGTAATCTCGCGCCCAGTCAATCCCCTTTTCGAAGGGAACCTCGACGCTGCGGAAATCCGGCAAGACGACCACGGCCTTGTCCTGATCAACGCTCTTGACCACGCCCTTGACCAGGTTTCCTACCCGCTCCGCTTCCACCAGGCCGTCCTCGAAGGGGTCCACATCGACCTTTTCCCAGTCGATTCGCCCGATACGCCCCCGATAACCATGGCGCCGGTCATAATCCAGCAGGGCCTTGCGCAAGGCCTGATTTGCGGCCACCTGCAGGCCATTGTCGATGGTGGTATAGACCTTCATGCCGGAGCTGTAGATCTCGTCTCCATATTGCTCGTAGAGCTTCTTGCGCACCATCTCGGTCACATAGCGGGCATCGGCACTCACCTTGCTGCCATGCAGTTCGGCGCTGACCGGCTCGGCCTTGGCCTGCTGATATTGTTCCTCGTCGATATAACCGAGCTGGCGCATGCGGCGAAGAATGTGGTCGCGACGGATCAGCGCGCGCTCCGGGTTGATGATCGGGTTGTAGCGCGACGGCGCCTTGGGCAGGCCGGCGATCATCGCCGCCTGGGCGATACTCAACTCATCCAGGGTCTTGCCGTAATAGACCTGCGCCGCGGCCACCACGCCATAGGCGCGGTTGCCGAGATAGATCTTGTTCAGATAGAGCTCGAGAATGGTCTTCTTGTCCAGTTCCTTCTCGATCTTCAGGGCCAGCAGGATCTCGTTGAGCTTGCGCGAGTAGGTCTTCTCCGAACTGAGGAAGAAGTTGCGCGCCACCTGCATGGTGATGGTGCTGCCGCCGCGGGTCTTGGTGCCGGTGGTGACCAGTTCATAGACCGCCGCCATCAGGGCCAGCGGGTCCACCCCGTAGTGGGTCCAGAACTGGTCATCCTCGGCGGCGAGAAAGGCCTGCTCGATTTTTTTCGGAATCGCCTCGTACTTGACCGGAATTCTTCTATGCTCACCGTATTCGGCCAGTAACAGGCCTTCGCGGTCGTAGACGCGCAGGGGTACCTGGTACTCGGTGTCTTCCAGGCGGTCCACCGCGGGCAGTTGCGGCACCAGTACGAAGTACACATACCCCGCCGCGACAAGCGACAGCAAGAGTCCGGCCGCGACCAGCGCGGTCGTGATTTTTACAAGTAGTTTCATTGGTTTACGGGGTATATGTGAACAAACGCATGAAAATTATCGACAAGCTGAAATTCTTCAACTAGACTTCGACAGGCAATCAAAAGAAGAATTTAACAATTATACACTTATCAGGGCTTGTTAATGTAATTTGTCAGTTGACAGCCTGAAGCACAGTCACAACCGAGGGACTCCTGTGTTTTTCGCAAGCAAAAAGCCGCCACTCATCGGACTGGACATCAGTTCGACATCGGTCAAGATGCTCGAGCTCAGCAAGAGCGGTTCCAGCTACCGGATCGAGGGCATAGCCGTTGAACCCTTGCCGGCGAACTCGATGTCGGAAAAGAACGTGGTCGAGATCGAGGCCGTGGGCGAAAGTGTAAAGCGCGCCCTGCACAAGTCAAAGATCAAATCCAAGTTTTGCGCCATCGCTGTAGCCGGATCGTCGGTCATCACCAAGAAGATCACCATGCCGGCCAATCTCAACGAGGACGAGATGGAAGGTCAGATCCAGATGGAAGCCGACCAGTACATTCCCTACCCTCTGGAAGAGGTCAATCTGGACTTCCAGGTACTGGGACCGACCGAGAACAATCCCGATACCGTCGATGTGTTGCTCGCCGCCTGTCGCAGCGAGAACATCGACGACCGCATCGCCGCCGTGGAGCTGGCCGGCCTGACACCGAAGATCGTCGATATCGAGGCCTACACCGTCGAAACCGCCTTCCAGACCCTGGCGCCGCACCTGCCCGGTCAGTCGGATGGCCAGACCGTGGCCATCGTCGACATCGGCGCCACCATGACCAGCCTCAACGTAATTCACGATCACCACCTGATCTACACCCGGGAACAGAACTTCGGCGGCAAGCAATTGACCGAGGAGATCATGAAACGCTATGGGCTTTCCTACGAGGAAGCCGGGCTGGCCAAGCGTCAGGGCGGTCTGCCGGAAAACTACGAGCCGGAAGTGCTCGAGCCTTTCAAGGAAACCACGGTGCAGCAGATCAGCCGCTTCCTGCAGTTCTTCTATTCCGCCGGTGGAGATATCAGCACCATCGACCACCTGGTGCTGGCCGGCGGCACCTCCTGCATGCCCGGCATGACCGAACTGGCCGAATCCCAGATCGGCGTACCGACCACCCTGGCCAACCCCTTCCAGGACATGGCCAGTGCCAGCAAAATCAACAAGGCCAATCTTCAGGCGGATGCTCCGGCATTCCTGATCGCCACCGGCCTCGCCATACGGGGGGTTGAAAACTCATGACCCGCATCAACCTGCTGCCCTGGCGCGAGGAACTCCGCCAGGAACGCCAGAAACAGTTCATCTCCCTGCTGGTACTGACCGCCATTCTGGCCGCTGCCATCGTCGGGCTGATCCACTTCCAGCTCAACGCCAAGATCGACTACCAGAAGGCGCGCAATCGCTACCTGCAAACCGAAATCGCCAAGCTCGATGACCAGATCAAGGAGATCCGAGAGCTGCGCAAGGTCCGCAAGAGCCTGGTCGAGCGCATGGAGGTCATCCAGGATCTGCAGGCCAGTCGTCCTTCCATCGTGCACCTGTTCACCGAATTGGTGACCACCGTGCCGAACGGCGTCTACCTCAAGACCCTTACTCAGGAAGGCAATACCCTGCGTATCACCGGCGAGGCCGAGTCCAACGCCCGTGTCTCCAGCTACATGCGCAACCTCAACAACTCCGAATGGCTGAAGGATCCGAACCTCGACGTGATCGAGATCGAGGACAAGAAGGTCCACCGCATCAGCACCTTCGTGTTGACGGTCAAGCAGACCTCGCCCAATTCCGAAAAGGCCAATGAAGAAGAATCCATGGGAGGTCAGGCACAATGACCTTTGACGAGCTGCAACATCACCTCGATTTCAACAACATCGGCAATGCCCCGAACGGCGTCAAGTTCGGCGTTCTGGCGGTGGTTTTCGCTGCGGTCATCGCGGCCGGTCTGTACTTCGATACCCGCGAGCAACTGCGCCAGCTGGATGTGGTCGAGCGAAAGGAAACCGATCTGCGCAACGAGTTCAAGATCAAGGCCGACCAGGCCGCCAAGCTGGAACTCTACAAGGAACAGCTGGCCGAGATGCAGGCCTCCTTCCAGGCCATTCTGCGCCAGTTGCCGGAAAAGACCGATGTGGAATCCCTGCTGGTCGACATCTCCCAGACGGCCCTGGCCAACGGCCTCGAGATCAAGAAATTCAAACCCAGCGACGAGATCAAGAAGGGGTTCTACGCGGAACTGCCGATCGAGCTCGAGGTATCGGGCAAGTTCCACGATCTCGCCTCCTTCATCTCCGGCGTCGCCGCGCTGCCGCGGATCGTGACCCTGCACAACATCAAGCTGGAACGCAAGGAACCTAAGAAGGGCGAGCCGGATGACGGCAAGCTGGTCATGAAGGCAACCGCCAAGACCTACCGCTACCTGAAGGAGGACGAGCAATGAGCAGATTGCCACGCGCTTCCTGGCGGATCGGACTGATCGCCCTGTCCAGCCTTGGGCTGGCCGCCTGCCAGCAGGACATGAACGATCTGCGGCAATTCGTCGAGACCACCAAGGCCAAGCCCCCCGGACGGGTCGAGCCCATACCGCCGTTCATCCCTTACCAGAATTTCGAATACACGGTGCAAAGCCTGCGCGACCCCTTCGAGAAGATCGACCTGCGCCGCCAGGAAGAGGCTGTCGGCGAGATCAACGAGAATGCCACCGGCCCCCGCCCGGACATGGATCGGGTTCGCGAGCCGCTGGAAGACTTCCCGCTGGACACCCTGCGTTTCAAGGGCACCATTACCAAGAATGGCGAGAAGTGGGGCCTGATCTTCGCCCCCGACAACACCATTCACCGCGTTCAGGTCGGCAACTACATGGGGCAGAACCACGGCCGCATCATCGAACTGTCCGATACCGAAATCAAGCTCACCGAGATCGTACCCGATGGTCTGGGCAACTATATCGAGCGTCAAGCAGCCATCGCGCTGATTGAATAACGAGGGTAGATTCCAATGACACACCGCATCTTCACAACCATCAAGACCAAGACGATGAACAAAATCCTGCTGGGGTTGACCCTCCTGCTCACGCTCGGTATCGCACAGGCGCGTGAACTGACCGGCCTCGACTATTCGGTTCTGACCGGAAACACCGTGCAGCTGACCTTCACTTTCGACCAGCCTGCGGTCGAACCCCGGTCCTTCACCATCGATCAACCCGCGCGCATCGCCCTCGATTTCCCGGACACCGCCAACGGCCTCAAGAAACGGGCCATGCGCGTCGGCATCGGCGCGGTCGAAAGCATCATTTCCGCGGCCGCCAAGGGACGCACCCGAGTCGTGCTCAACCTGGCGCATCCGACCGAATACAACACCAGGGTCAAGGGAAACCAGGTCATTCTGACCCTGGCCGGCCCGGAGACGGCCGAGCAACCGGCCAAGGCTGGCGGTACTCGCCCCGTTGCCATGCAACCCGCAAATGCAGCCCTGGCCCTGTCCAAGGGCATCACCAATATCGACTTCAAGCGCGGCCCCAACGGCGAAGGCCGTGTGGTCATCGACCTGACCACTCCGGCCATCACCACCGATGTCTGGCGTGAAGGCAATACCGTGCAGGTCGAGTTCGTTGGTGCCCGCCTGCCGAAGAAGCTGCAGCGTCGCCTCGATGTCAGCGATTTCGCCACCCCGATCACCTTCGTGGACAGCATCCAGGATGGCTCCAACATCAAGATGACCATCACCGCCAATGGCGACTTCGACCACCTGGCCTATCAGACCGACAAGATCTACACTATCGAGGTGGCCCCCATTTCCAAGGAAGAGGAAGAGAAGCGCAAGAAGGACAAGTTCGGCTACACCGGCGAGCGCCTGTCCCTGAACTTCCAGGATATCGAGGTCCGCTCGGTGCTGCAGCTGCTGGCCGACTTCACCGGCCTCAACCTGGTGGTCTCGGACTCTGTTGAAGGCAACCTGACCCTGCGTCTGAAGAACGTGCCCTGGGATCAGGCCATGGACATCATCCTCAAGACCAAGGGTCTGGCCCAGCGGCGTGCAGGCAATGTCATCCTGGTCGCTCCGACCGACGAGATCGCGGCGCGCGAGAAGCTGGAACTCGAGGCTCGCAAGCAGGTCGAGGAGCTCGAGCAGTTGCGTACCGAGTTCATGAAGGTCAACTACGCCAAGGCCAAGGACATCGCCGAGCTGCTCAATCAGGAGGAGAACTCCATACTTTCACCGCGCGGCTCAGTCAGCGTGGACGAACGCACCAACACCCTGCTGGTCAAGGACACCAATACCAGCCTGAGCAATGTGCGCCAGGTACTGGCCGAACTGGACATCCCGATCCGTCAGGTCCTGATCGAATCCCGCGTGGTCATTGCCAAGGATGATTTCAGCAAGGAGCTGGGCGTTCGCTTCGGCGTCACCAATGACAGCACCTATACAGGCGGCTCCACCAATGGAGCGGTCACCACCGGTTCTCTCGGCTTCGGTTCACAGGCCACGAACATCGGTGCCGGCAACCCGTCCAACCTCAATGTGAACATGCCAGTACAGAACCCTGCGGGCTCCATTGCCCTGGCCCTGGCCAAGTTGCCGCTGGGCACGCTGCTGGAGCTGGAGCTCTCCGCCGCCCAGGTCGAAGGACGGGGCGAGGTGGTATCCAGCCCGCGTGTGATCACCGCCGATGCCCACAAGGCGGTTATCGAGCAGGGTGTCGAGATTCCCTATCTGGAACTGAAGAATGGCGACGCCACACTGAAATTCCGCAAGGCGGTACTGGCTCTCGAGGCCACGCCTCAGATCACGCCGGACGATCGCATCATCATGGATCTCGAGGTGCGCAAGGATTCCCGCGGTCAGGATGTCTCCTTCGGCGAGGGTCTGTTCGCGCCGACCATCGACACACGCAAGGTGCAGTCGCAGCTACTGATCGACAATGGCCAGACCGTGGTCCTCGGCGGCATCTACGAAACCGTGAAGAGCAACCAGGTCACCCGGGTGCCCTTCTTCAGCGACCTGCCGCTGATCGGCAACCTGTTCAAGTCCACCGTTGCACGCGACAATCGCTCCGAACTGCTGATCTTCATCACCCCGAAAATCCTGCAGGGATCGAACTTGAACGTACGTTAAACCCATGCGCTTTCCTTACCCCGCCTTCCCCCGGGAAGCGCGGGGTTTTTCTTGCCCCGGAACCCCCAGCTCTGCCACGCTGCACTTTCGCAGCAATGGCCTTCCGCGCTAGAATCTCGTAGCGGACAGTAATACTGAACCCATGAGCGGCACAAACATCATCCTCATCGGCCCCATGGGCTCCGGAAAATCCACCATCGGCCAGTTGCTGGCGAACCGCCTCGGCCGCCCGTTCCACGACAGCGACCACTACATCGAGGAGCGCACTGGTGTCGACATCGCCCGCATCTTCGACATCGAAGGAGAGCAGGGCTTCCGCGACCGCGAGAGCCGGGCCCTGTCCGACCTGCTGCAACTGCGGGATATCGTGCTCGCCACCGGTGGCGGCTCGGTGCTGCGCGAGGAAAACCGGCAACTGCTGAAAGACCAGGGCTTTATCGTGTTCCTCGACACTTCCGTCGATCAGCAGATGGAGCGTCTTCGCCACGACAAGAAGCGACCGCTGCTGCAAACCGACAACCCGAGGGAGCGACTGGAAAAACTGCTCGAGGAACGCCGCCCGATCTACCTCGATCTGGCCGATCTGCACCTGCGCACCGACGGCAAGTATGCACGCAAGGTCGCCAGCGAGATCATTCAATTGTTACCCGAAGAACTGAAACCCGATGCCTGACTCTTCGACAAACCCGATTCAGACCCTGCAGGTGGATCTGGGCGAGCGCAGCTACCCGATCCATATCGGTTCCGGGCTGCTCGACCAGCCCGAACGGTTCACCGATCACATTGCCGGCAGCAGCGCCCTGGTGGTCAGCAACACCACCGTGGCCCCGCTCTACCTGAACCGGGTTCTTACCCACCTGGATCAGGCCGGCATCCGTCATGACCAGGTCATTCTCGAGGATGGCGAGGAATACAAGACCCTGGCCGCGGTCGAATCCATCATCGACCGGCTGATCGAACAGCGTCATGACCGCAAGACCACCCTGATTGCCCTCGGCGGCGGCGTGGTCGGCGATATCACCGGTTTCGCGGCCGCCATCTACCAGCGTGGCGTACCCTTCATCCAGATCCCCACCACGCTGTTGTCCCAGGTCGACTCATCGGTGGGCGGCAAGACCGGGGTCAATCACCCATCGGGCAAGAACATGATCGGCGCCTTCCACCAGCCTCGCTGCGTGATCGCCGATACCGATACCCTGGACAGCCTGCCGCAGCGCGAACTTTCCGCTGGCATGGCCGAAGTCATCAAGTATGGTCTGATCCATGACGCCGAGTTCTTTTCCTGGCTGGAGCGGGAGATGGAGGGCCTGATGCGGCGCGACAAGGCCCTGCTCGCCGAGGCCATCCGCGTGTCCTGCGAAACCAAGGCTGCGGTGGTGGCCGCCGACGAGCGCGAAGCCGGCCTGCGCGCCATCCTCAACCTGGGCCATACCTTTGGTCACGCCATCGAATCGGCCATGGGCTACGGCAACTGGCTGCACGGCGAAGCCGTGGCGGCCGGCATGGTGATGGCCGCCGACCTCTCCGAACGCCACGGCTGGATCGATCCAAGTGTTCGCCAGCGCAGCATCGAGCTGTTGAACAAGGCCCGCCTGCCCACCGGCGCCCCGGCAGGCATGAGCGTCGAGCAGTTTCTCGACATCATGGCCATTGACAAGAAGGTGGATGCCGGCGTGATCAAGCTGGTGCTGTTCAAGTCCCTGGGCGAGGCTTTCGTCAGCGACGATTACAATCCGCAACTACTGCGCGAGACCCTGGGGAACAACCGCCTCGAAACATGAACAGGCTCCCCGGCTGGAAACGACTGCTGATGCAGGCGCTTGTACAGGCAGCTGCGCCGCGTCCGGCATCTCGCTGGAATCCATTGCCGGCAATCCACTGGCACCGGATTGCGTGCCGACAAGCCGG
This sequence comes from Gammaproteobacteria bacterium, assembly GCA_015494335.1. Lineage (GTDB taxonomy): Bacteria > Pseudomonadota > Gammaproteobacteria > S144-22. Next base: position 10,516 of record WGBK01000290.1, read on the forward strand.
CATCCTGCAGCCCTCCCCCTTGCATTCCTTGCGCCTGGCCTGGCTATGGTGGCGTTGCGACGATGCGCAAGGCTTTGTTGACGCCTGTCACCAGTCGGTGATACGGGCGAAGCAGCCCCGACGGCTCTCTCCCGCCTTGTTGACATGGCCGCTGCTCGCCGGGATCCTCCTGCTGCCCCGGCTCGCAACCACTTCGATCACGCCCGGCAGCCATCACTCCCCGCTACGCCAGCCGATTATCGCCGGTCTCGATCATGACCGGCAGACCCGGCAGCTGCCCATTGTCAGCGACTACGATCGGGCCGCCTTCCGGACCGTGGACGACATCTTCTACCGCGCCGGGCTGCACGGTACAGCCTGGCTGGAGACCCAGGGCCACGGATATTACGGTCTTCAGTTGATGAGTGCTGCCCAACCCGAGAACCTGGTCAGATTCTGCCGCCGGCATGGAATCTGCCGGCAATCGGTCGTGGTCGAGGCCCGGATCGACGGCAAGCCTATCTGGCGCCTGCTGACCGGCCGCTATCGTGATCGCGACAGCGCCCGGGTGGCCCTCGGCGGATTGTCGCCAACACTCCAGGCTCTGAAACCCTGGCCCAGACCCATGCCGCATTGCTGACGGCCCGCTCCCGGTAGCCGTAAAACATCCCTTTCCCACCCGCGGAAGCGCCCGAAATCCAACGTGAATCCTGGCGCAAGCCGCAAGATTGAACAAAACCGACCGCCGCGAGTATAATAGCCGGCCTTTTGCCCGCCGGGCAGGCAGTCCACCCGCCATCTCCGGCGCTTCATACGATGAATCGGTTACCACTTATGAGCAAGCAGCCCCCCGTTTCCGGCCTTTACCGCCCCAGTTTCGAGAAAGACAGTTGTGGATTCGGCCTCATTGCCCACCTCGACAACGAACCCAGCCACTGGCTGATCGAAACCTCGATCTCGGCTCTGGCCCGCCTGACTCACCGTGGCGCCATCGCCGCCGACGGCAAGACCGGCGACGGCTGCGGCCTGCTGTTGCAGAAACCCGATTCCTTCCTGCGCGCCCGCGCGGACGAGCTGGGCATCGAGCTGGCCGAACGCTACGCCGTGGCGATGGTCTTCATGCGCCCGGATGCGGCGCAGATCGAGGCCGAGAAACAGCTGTTCGAGGAGAAGGTGGCCGAACAGGGGCTGAGCCTGGCCGGCTGGCGCGAAGTGCCCACCGACCCTTCCGCCTGCGGCGAGGAAGCCCTGAAGACCCTGCCCTCGATCTGGCAGGCCTACATCAATGCGCCCGAAGATAGCGGCCGGGCCGAGTTCGAGCGTTCGCTGTTCATCGCCCGCCGCCAGATCGAGAAGCAGCACGACGAGAACGACGAGTTTTTCTATATCCCCAGCATGTCGTCTCAAGTGCTGTCCTACAAGGGCCTGGTGATGCCGGCCAACCTGCCGGTGTTCTACCCGGATCTCAACGACAGCGGCATGGAAAGCGCGATCTGTGTATTCCACCAGCGCTTCTCCACCAACACCTGGCCGCAGTGGAAACTGGCCCAGCCCTTCCGCTACCTGGCCCACAACGGCGAAATCAACACCATCCAGGGCAACCGCAACTGGGCCAATGCCCGCGCCGGCAAGCTCAAGTCCGAACTGATTCCCGACATGGAGCAGATCAAGCCGCTGGTCAACAACAGCGGTTCCGACTCCAGTTCCCTCGACAACATGCTCGATGTACTGCTCTCCGGCGGCCTCGATGTGTTCCACGCGATGCGCCTGCTGGTGCCGCCGGCC
>WGBK01000291.1 GCA_015494335.1 Gammaproteobacteria bacterium
CTGCGGCTGCTCGCCCTGGGGCAAGGGCGCGCCGATGCTGGCGACGACCTTGATTTGCTTGTCCTCGGGGATTTCATCATAGCTGAGCACATGCAGGCCAGGGATGCCGTGGCGCAGCATGCGCGCGAGGAAGGCGCGCAGGTTCTGCGACACCAGCAACACCGCCGGTTCTCCCCGCGCCTGCAGGTTTTCGGCCTGCTCCTTGAGCTGGTTGTGGAGCATCTGGGCCAGGCCGGGCTCGAAGGCCATGACCTGGCCGTCCTTGCCCTGTACCGACTGCTGCAGGATCTGCTCCAGCGAGGGATGCAGGGTCATCACCGAGATTTCCTTCGCCATGCCGTAGATGCCCTGCACGATCTGCCGGCCCAGGGCAACACGCACCTTCTCGGTAAGCACGGCGGGGTCCTGGGTCTGCTGGCCGAATTCGGCCAGGGTCTCGGCAATGCTGCGCAGGTCGCGGATCGACACCTGCTCCTGCAGCAGGTTCTGCAGCACCCGGGTGACAATGCTCAGGTTCAGCGGCTTGGGGATCAGGTTTTCCACCAGCTTCGGATAGCTGCGCTTGAGGATATTGAGCAGCTCCTGTACTTCCTCGTGGCCGATCAGTTCGTGGGCGTTTTCCTGGATCATCTGGCTCAGATGGGTGGCGACCACTGTGGCACTGTCGACCACGGTATAGCCCAGGGTCTGTGCCTGGTCGCGCAGCGCCGGGTCGATCCACAGGGCTTCCAGGCCGAAGGCGGGATCGGTGGTGGGCAGTCCCTGCAACTCGCCGTAGACAGTGCCGGGATTGATGGCCAGATCCTTGCCCGGCTGGATCTCGGCCTCGCCCATGGGCACACCGAGCAGGCTCAGGCGATAGTGATTCGGCGGCAGGTCGAGATTGTCGCGGATGTGTACCGAAGGAATCAGAAAACCCAGTTCCTGGGACAGCTTCTTGCGCACGCCCTTGATGCGCGCCATCAGCTCGCCGCCCTGGCGTTCGTCGACCATGGGAATCAGGCCGTAACCGACCTCGAGGCCGATCAGATCCACCGGTTTGACATCCTCCCAGGAGAGCTCCTTCTGCTCCGGCTTGGGCTCGATCTCGGTATGTACCGGCTCGGCCTGTTGCGCCTGTTTCTCCTTCTGGATGATGCGCCAGGCCAGGTAACCGGCGGTGGCCGCCAGCGACAGGAAGGCGAAATTGGGCATGCCGGGAATCAGTCCGAGCAGGGTCATGATGACGGCGGTGACGATCAGCGCGCGCGGGTCCTTGAACATCTGCACGAACACCTGCTTGCCCATCTCCTGGGAGTCGGAAACCCGGGTGACGATGATGGCGGTGGCGGTGGACAGCACCAGGGACGGGATCTGCGCCACCAGGCCGTCACCGATGGTCAGCAGCGAGTAGTTCTGCATCGCGCTGGAGAAGTCCATGCCGTGCTGCAGCATGCCGATGGCGAGGCCGCCGACGATATTGATGAACAGGATCATGATGCCGGCGATGGCATCGCCGCGCACGAACTTGCTGGCGCCGTCCATGGAACCGTAGAAATCGGCTTCCTGGGCCACCTCGGTGCGCCGCGCCCGCGCCTCTTCCTGGGTGATCAGACCGGCATTGAGATCGGCGTCAATGGCCATCTGCTTGCCCGGCATCGCATCCAGGGTAAAGCGCGCGCTGACTTCGGACACGCGCCCCGCGCCCTTGGTGACGACGACGAAGTTGATGATGACCAGAATGCCGAACACCACCAGACCGACGGCATAGTTGCCGCCGATGACGAATTCGCCGAAGGCCTCGATCACCTTGCCCGCGGCCGCGGTGCCGGTGTGACCCTCCAGCAGCACCACCCGGGTGGAGGCGATGTTCAGCGCCAGCCGCAGCAGCGTGGCCACCAGCAGGATGGTCGGGAACACCGAGAAATCCAGCGGCCGCAGGGTATAGACCGACACCAGCAGCACGATCAGCGCGAAGGCGATGTTGAAGGTGAACAGCATGTCCAGCGCCATCGGCGGCAGCGGGATCACCACCATCGCCAGCATCATGATGACCAGGATCGGCGCGCCGAGTCCCTGGGTGCTGAAGCCCTTCAGTTGTTGCACGATCGCATTCATTCGTCTTCAGCCCCCGGCTGGCGGAAGGGATCGATGAAGCCGTCCGGCCGCGGCGGTTCCTCGCCGCCATACTGGCGTACCCGCTGCATCTGGAACACGAAGGCAAGCACCTGGGCCACGGCGTAGTAGAGCTGGGCCGGGATCGGCTCGCCGATCTTGCCATGGGCATGCAGCGCCCGCGCCAGCGGCGGCGCCTCGAAGATCTCGACGCCGTGCTCGCTGCCGATCTCGCGGATCTTCAGCGCGATCTGGTCGCGCCCCATGGCGACGACGATCGGCGCCGCCATCTCGCCCGGCTTGTACTTCAGCGCAACGGCGTAGTGGGTCGGGTTGGTAATGATGACATCGGCGCTGGGTACCTCCTCCATCATGCGCCGCTGCGCCATCTCCTGCTGCAGTTGCCGTACCTTCGACTTGACCTCGGGCCGGCCCTCGGTCTCCTTCAACTCGTCGCGCACTTCCTGCAGCGTCATCTTCAGCTTCTGGCTGTGATCCCACAACTGAAAGGGCACATCGATGGCCGCGATCAGCAGCAGTGCCGAGGAAATGGCCAGGAAGCTCATGCCGTAGAGCCATCCGGCATGGGTCATCGCCTGCAGGAATGGCTCGCGACCAAGGTTGAGAAAATTGTCGGACTGGGTCCACAGGTAGGCGATGGCTACCAGCGACACAACCAGAAACTTGGCCAGCGCCTTGACCAGTTCCATCAATCCCTTGGGACCGAAGATCCGCTTCAGGCCTGACAGCGGATTGAGGCGGTCGGTCTTGAAGGAAATGGCTTCCGGGCTGAAGGACCAGCCGCCGAGCATCAGCGGCGTGAACAGCGCCACGGCCACCATCAGCACCAGAAACGGGGTTATGATCCAGAGTGCGTTGACGGCAGCATCGGTGAAGCGATCGAGCAGACTGGCGGTATCGAGAATCTCGCTGCGCGACAGGCTGAAACCATGGCTCATCAGCTGCATCAACTCGCCGATCATGAAGGAACCGAGCATCAGCAGACCGGCCGATCCGGCCATCATCACGGTCATGCTGTTGAGCTCGCGCGAACGCGGCACCTGCCCCTGTTGCTGCGCCTCGCGCAGCTTCTTGGGCGTGGGTTGTTCCGTCTTTTCCTGGCTGTTGTCGGACTCTGCCATCACAGGCCTCCGATACGCTGGGTCAATTGCATCCCCTCCAGCATCAATTGCTGGAAGCGCGGCGCGATGGATGGAATCAGCAGGAACAGCACGATGAAACCGGCCAGCATGGTGACCGGGAAGCCCACCGAGAAGATGTTCAGCTGCGGAGCGGCGCGGGTCATGATGCCCATCGCCAGCGAGGTGACCAGGATCGATATCAGCGCCGGCAGGGCCACCCAGACCGCGCCAATGAACATCTGGCTGCCGAAGCTTACAATGGCCCAGAAGCTGTCACGGGTAATGCCGTCTACTGCCACCGGCAAACTCTGAAAGCTGCCGACAACGAACTGGATCAGCATCAGGTGTCCGCCCAGGGCAAGGAACAGCAGGGTACCAAGGATCAGCAGGAACTGGGAGATCACCGGCACATTGACCCCATTGGCTGGATCCACCATCGATGCGAAACCCAGACCCATGCTCATGGCAATCGCCTCGCCGGCGATGACCAGCGCCTGCAATACCAGTTGCAGCAGGAATCCCATGGCCAGGCCGATCAGCACCTGCTGCAGGCTGACGATCAGCCCCTGCACCGTCAGCGGTGCCACCTCGGGCATCGGCGGCAACAATGGTATTACCAGGAAGGTGATCGCCAGTGCCGCGATCAGGCGCACGCGCACCGTCACCAGCCGCGTGCCGAATACCGGCATCGCCATCAGCATCGCGCCGATGCGCATGAAGGGCCACAGCAGGGAGCCGACAAAGGCAGTCACTTCGGCGACGCTGAGAGACATCATCGACGCGTTCCTCAGCCGATGCGGTCGGGTATGCTCATGTACAGCTCGCGCGTGTAATTGAGCAGCAGGTCGAGCATCCAGGGACCGGCGATCATGATCGCAACCACCAGGATCAGCAGCTTGGGGATGAAACTCAGGGTCATCTCGTTGATCGAGGTCGCAGCCTGAAACATGCCGATCAACAGGCCTATCAACAGCGCCGAGATCAACATCGGCGCCGCCAGCAGGGTGATCACATAGAGCGCCTGCTGGGAAAGATCGATGACGGCATCGGTATTCATCAGGGGATCACCAGAAAGCTCGAAGCCAGGGTGCCCATGATCAGGGCCCAGCCGTCCACCAGCACGAACAGCATCAACTTGAAGGGCAGCGAGATGATCATCGGCGACAGCATCATCATGCCCATCGACATCAGCACGCTGGCTACCACCAGGTCGATGATGACGAAGGGGATGAAGATCATGAAACCAATCTGGAAAGCGGTCTTCAACTCGCTGGTGACGAAGGCCGGCAGCAGCAGTCGCATCGGCGTGTCCTGCGGCGACGGGATGGCGTCTATGCCGGCGATATCGGCGAACATGCGGATGTCGGTTTCTCGGGTCTGCGCCAGCATGAAGGTCTTGAAGGGTTCGGCGGCGATCTTCAACGCATCGATCATCGAGATCTGTTCCTGGATGTAGGGCTGCACCGCCTTGTCGTTGACCTGTTCCAGCACCGGACTCATGATGAACAGGCTGAGAAACAGCGCCAGCCCGAGCAGCACCTGGTTGGAAGGCGTCGAGGCCGTGCCCAGGGCTTGGCGCAGGATGGCCAACACGATGATGATGCGGGTGAAGGACGTCATCATCAGCAGGATGGCCGGCAGCAGCGTCAATACCGTCATCAAGGCCAGCACTTCCAGCGTCACGCTGTAGGTCTGGCCGCCACCGGCGGCTCCGCTGACGCTGAGAGCCGGAATGCCCTGGGCCTCGACCAGCGGCGACAGCAGGAAAAGTGCCAAAGCCGGCAATACTCGCAAGATCAGCCCCTTCATCTCAGTCGCGCCCCTGCTTCATGAACTGTTGCAAGCGATCCGCGAAACGCCCCTGCTCTTCCGTTTCCGTCGTCTCGACGGACAGCGGCTGCCGCAGGGTATGCAGGGTCTGCATGCGCCCCGGCGACAAGCCGACCAGGATCTGTTCCTCGCCCACCTGGATCAGGGCGATGCGATCGCGTTGCCCGACGCTGATCGCCGAGAGCACGCGGATCATGCCCTGCTGGCCGGCAGGGGTCAGGCGCATCTTGCGCGCGGCCCAGGCGAACAGGAAGATCATCGCCAGCACCAGCAGCAACCCCAGGATCAGCTTCAGCAGGTAGCCGGCGGAGAGCGGATCACCGCCGGCAGCCGCGGCCTGGGCGGCCGTTTCCGCAGCCCGGGCCGGCCATGCGGGCAACAACAGGAGGAGGAACAGGCGTTTCATCGGCAGCCGGGGATCACTTCAGGTTCTTGATGCGCTCGGCCGGCGAGATCACATCGGTGAGCCGAATGCCGAACTTCTCGTTGACCACGACCACCTCGCCGTGGGCCACCAGGGTGCCGTTGACCAGCACATCCATCGGTTCGCCGGCCATGCGATCCAGCTCCACCACCGAGCCCTGGTTGAGCTGCAGCAGGTTCCGGATCGAGATCTTGGTGCGACCGATCTCCATCGAAATGGTGACCGGGATATCGAGCACGACATCCAGCTTGACGTCGCCGTGAGGCTGGCTGCTGTCGTCGAGCGGGCGGGCACCAACGGCCTCGACCTCGGTATCCACGGCCTCGCCGTCGATGGCACCCTGCTCTTCCATGGCCGCGGCCCACTCGTCGGCCATGGCCTGCTGGTCGACCTCTTCGCCGGCGGGCTGTTCGGTTTCGTCATTCATTGGATTTCTCCTGTTCGCGTTCCTCGCCCGACACCAGATTGCGCGTCAGGCGTTCTTTTTCCTCGTCGGCCGGGTTGAGCCTTTTCAACAGCTCGTCATCCGGGTCCGGCAGTTCGACCACCTCGCGGATCTTCACCGCCAGGCTGCCTTCGTATTCTCCGTATTCGCCGCGCATCACCGGCATATCCTCGGTCATCAGCGTCACGCATTCCGGCATCTCGATCGGGATGATGTCGCCGGGCTTGAGATTCAACAGGTCGGAGACCTTCAGGTCCTTCTCGCCGAACAGGGCGGTCAACTCGACCTTCGCGTGCATCAGTTCTTCCTTCAGCAGGATGCCCCAGCGTTCATCCACCTCCGACATGTCGCTCTGGATGCCGGCATCGAGAATGGAGCGGATCGGCTCGATCATCGAATAGGGCAAAACCACATGCAGGTCGCCACCGCCACCGTCGAGCTCGATGTGAAAGCTGGAGACGACGATGACCTCGGTGGGGCTGACGATGTTGGCCAGATGCGGGTTGACCTCATGGCTGTGGTATTCGAATTCCACCGCCAGGATCGGCTCCCAGGCCTTGGTCAGATCCTCGAAGCACATGGCCACCACCTTCTCGATGACGCGCAGTTCGGTGGCGGTGAATTCCCGGCCCTCGATCTTGGCGTGGATGGTGCCGTCCCCGCCGAAGAAGTTGTCAACGATGATGAACACCAGTTTCGGGTCCATCATGATCATGCCGGTGCCCTTGAGTGGCGCCATCTTGATCAGGCTCAGGCTGGTTGGTACGAACAGGGTGTGGATGTACTCCGAGAACTTGATCATCTGGATGCCGTTGACGGAAATTTCCGCGGTCTTGCGCATCATGTTGAAGAAGTTGACGCGGAAATAGCGCGCAAAGCGCTCATTGATCATTTCCAGTGTCGGCAGACGCCCGCGGACAATGCGTTCCTGATTGTTGAAATCGAAGGAACGCGCCTCGCCGTCGTCCAGCCCCTCGTCGGGCGTGGTATCGACAGCACCGTCGTCGACGCCATGCAACAGGGCGTCGACTTCGTCCTGGCTGAGTATGTCGGTGCTCATCCTGCTTTCATCGCTGCCGCTACTGCATCACGAAGCCGGTGAAGTAGACATTCTCCACCTCGCCACCGTCGCCATACTTGTCGATCACCTGCTGGATCGTTTCCTTCGCCTTCTTCTGCAACTCGGTCTTGCCTTCCGGGCTGCGCAGGTCGGCCGACTTCTGCTGGCCGAACAGCAGGGTCAGGTTGTTGCGGATCAATGGCTTGTTTTTCTCGATCTGTTCAGCAACATCCTGGTAATAGGTCAGAACCTGCAGGCTGATCTGCAGGAAGCCCACCGGGTCTTCCGGGTCCAGGTTGACGGTGAAGGGCTTGAGTTCGATGTAGGTCGGATCGCCCTTCTCCGGCTTGGGCGGCGTTTCCGGCTCGGCCTGGGCCGTTTGCGCCTGCTCGTCGCCGCCCATGAACATCAGCGCGCCGCCCACCCCGGCGCCTACCAGCACCAGCGCGGCCACAATAATGATGATCAGTTTTTTCTTGCCGCCACCGCCTTCTTCGTTCTCGGCTTCGGCTTCGGGCTTTTTCTTGGCCATTCGGGTTTCTCCGTGGAATTGTCGGGTTGTTAGCAAAAAGGATGCCATGGGTGCAAGACCGCAGGCATTCAAGCACTTGAGGAGTATAGACAAGATAACGACGATTATTTGACGCGAGGGAGGCGCGTCGGAAAGCGACTATTTTGACGGCTGCAGCAGATCAGGGTACTTGCGCAGGCGCGATCGCAGCTGATGATAGGAAAGACCAAGCGCCCTTGCGGTTTCCTTCTGTGAATAGCGATATCTCTTCAAGGCTCGCGCCAGAATGGCGGCTTCCTGTTCGCGCAGGTAGCGTGCCAGATCCTTCGGCAAGGGGCCTTCTTCCACACCGACCTCCGGTTCCATAACCGCGTTGTCGGACTTGTCTTCAGCAGCGGCTTTTCCCGTGTCTTGCTCATGTGGCCGCCAGGGCGATTCGAAGGGGTCGAAATCGATCCGCGATACCGGCTCGTCGGCCTCGTGACGATACACCGCGCGTTCCACGACATTCTTCAGCTCTCGCACATTGCCCGGCCAGGGGTGATTGCACAGCCGTTGCAATGCCTCGTCGCCGAAACCGGCGAAATAGTCCCGCTCCAGCTCACGCGACATGCCCAGGGCAAAGTGTCGTGCCAGCAGGGGGATATCCTCGACGCGATGGCGCAGCGGCGGCAGCGTGATCACGTCGAAGGACAGGCGATCCAGCAGATCGGCACGGAACTCGCCCCGCTCGACCATGGCCGGGAGGTCCCGGTTGGCGGCGCCGAGCAGGCGCACATCCACGCGCAGGGTACGCGTGCCACCGACCCGCTCGAACTCGCCATACTCGATCACGCGCAGCAGCTTTTCCTGCAACCGCATCGACATGCCCGCAATCTCGTCGAGAAACAGCGTACCCCCGTCGGCCTGCTCGAACAGCCCCGCCCTCTGCCGGGCCGCCCCGGTAAAGGCCCCGGCTTCGTGACCGAAAAGCTCCGACTCGAGCAGGGTTTCCGGAATTGCGGCGCAATTGAGCTTGATCAGCTCGCGATCCCAGCGTTTCGACAGAAAGTGCAGACGCTCGGCGCACAACTCCTTGCCGGTGCCGCGCTCGCCAATCACCAGTACCGGCTTGTCCAGCGGGGCAACCGCCGAAACATGCTCGAGCATGGCCAGAAAGGCCGGGGATTGCCCGATCAAGGGAGTCGGCTCTCTGTGGTTCATTCCGCTAATTTATAGTGTATTTAACTAATTATTGCGCATTATACACTCTTGCCATTCACTGCCAAGCCCCAGAGGAAGATCTATTTTTCCTTTACTATCAAAGACTTGACTCCATTCTGAAAAACCTGGCACGCATCCTGTAATGAATCCGGCAACTGAAACCGTCGCGCCACCACCGCGACACCACGGAGAACGACATGAAAACCCGCAACCCGTACCGTTACTGGATCTTCGCCGGCCTGCTGATCGCCAGTCCGTCCCTGCTGGCACAACAACCCGCAGAACAGGCCCAAACCTTCCAGGCTCCCGACTGGCAGTCCGCTGTTCAGGGTCGCCTTCAACTACGGCTGGAGCAGCGTCTGAGCGACGACATGGATCAGCGCTTTGCCGAGATGCAGCGCCCCGGCAACGAGGATCATCGCCTCGCCGAAAGCGAACTCCCCGCGCCGGCCGCCTCGCCCCTGCCCCAATCACTGCAACAACCGGCTGGCCGGAAGACGCCGCGCATCACGCTTCCGGCCCGCTTGCCGCTGCGCTTCGGGCACAACGGCGCTTCCTTCATTTGAACCCGATACCTGCAACACGAGGAAACACGACATGAGCATCTTCAGCCGTCTCAACGACATCATCAATTCCAACATCACCGCCCTGCTCGACAAGGCGGAGGATCCGCAGAAGATCATCCGCCTGGTGATCCAGGAAATGGAAGACACCCTGATCGAAGTGCGCTCCGACGCCGCGCGCAGCATTGCCGAGCGCAAGAAGCTGCGCCGCCAGTTGCAGCGCATGGAACGGGAGATCGAGGAATGGCAACGCAAGGCCGAGCTGGCCCTGTCCCGCGACCGCGAGGATCTGGCGCGCGCCGCCCTGGCCGAGAAGCAACGCCTGGAACGCAATCACGAAATGCTCAACCGGGATCTCGCCGACCTCGACGAACACCTCGGCAAGCTCAACGAGGATATCGGCCAATTGCAGAAGAAACTGGACGAGGCCAAGGCTCGCCACAAGGCCATGAAGGTCAAGCAGGATGCCCTCAGCGGACGCCTGCGCACCCGCGAGAAACTGCACGACGATCGCATCAGCGATGCCCTGGGTCGCTTCGAAGGCATGGAGGAGAAAATCGACCAGATGGAAGGCCGCGTCGATGCCTATGACCTGGGCCGCAACAAGTCCCTCGACGACGAGTTTGCCGAGCTGGAAACCGAGGATGCGGTCGAGAACGAACTGGAGGCGCTGAAGGCCCGCCTGAAACCGTCTTCGGCCTCCGGCGAGGACAAGGCCAAATAAGCTTGCCTCGCACCTGCGCTTGCCATATAAGACCCGCAGGGAAAGAAAGTTTCCAATTGAAACTGGCCGGCACCCTGGATGCCGGCCAACCGCACAACAACCAGAAGGGTTCGACATGAACAG
>WGBK01000292.1 GCA_015494335.1 Gammaproteobacteria bacterium
GGCCATCGGCGCGGCGGGCGCGCTGATGCAGTATCTGGGCGAAACGCAGCACAGCGAACTGCCGCACATCACCAGCCTCGGCGTCGAGCGTCGCGAGGACGGCATCATCCTCGACGCCGCCAGCCGCCGCAATCTCGAGCTAGACACCAACCTCCAAGGCGGCCATGAGCACACCCTGGTCTGGGCGCTCGATTCGACGGTCGGCGCGATGGGCGGGCGCTGCCTGCGACGCTGGGTCAACCGGCCGATCCGCGACAGGGCGCTGCTGCGGAAGCGCTACCGCATGATCGCCGAGCTGATCCAGGAGTCGGCCTTCGAGCCTCTGCGCGAGACGCTGCGCGGTATCGGCGACATCGAACGCATCCTCGCGCGCGTCGCCCTTGGCTCCGCGCGGCCGCGGGACCTGGCCACGCTGCGCGATTCGCTGACGGCGATGCCGGCCGTGCGGGCACAGCTAGGCGAGCTGGAGAACGATCTGGCGGCCGAATACTTCGCCCAGGCCGATGAACACGCGGAGGTCGTTCGACTGCTTCAGGCCGCCATTATCGAGAACCCGCCCATGCTGATCCGCGACGGCGGCGTACTGGCGAGCGGCTACGACGCCGAGCTGGACGAGCTTCGCGCCATGTCGGAGAACGCCGACCAGTTTCTCATCGATCTGGAAGCCCGCGAACGCGAGCGCACCGGCCTGTCCACGCTCAAGGTCGCCTACAACCGGGTCCACGGCTACTACATCGAGATCTCGAAGGCGCAATCGGCCGCCGCGCCCGACGACTACCAACGCCGCCAAACGCTGAAAAACGCCGAACGCTACATCACGCCCGAGCTGAAAGCCTTCGAAGACAAGGTGCTCTCGGCACGCGAGCGGGCGCTGGCGCGGGAAAAGGCGCTCTACGAGGAACTGCTGCAAAAACTGCGGGAGCCGCTGCCGGGGCTGCAACAGACCGCGGCGGCGCTGGCCGAACTCGACGTGCTCGGCTGCCTCGCCGAGCGGGCCGAGCGCTACAACTACTGCGAACCGACGCTCTGCGACGACGCCCGGCTGGAACTGCGCGGCAGCCGCCATCCGGTCATCGAGCAGGTACTGGACGAGCCGTTCATTCCGAATGACGTGCTGATGCACGAACGCCGGCGCATGCTCATCATCACCGGCCCCAACATGGGGGGCAAGTCCACCTACATGCGGCAGACCGCGCTGGTGATCCTGATGGCCCACATCGGCAGCTTCGTCCCGGCCGACAGCGCCGTCATCGGCGGTTTCGACCGCATCTTCACCCGCATCGGCGCGTCCGACGATCTCACCTCCGGCCGGTCCACCTTCATGGTGGAGATGACCGAAGCCGCGAACATTCTCAACAATGCAACCTCCCGGAGCCTCGTTCTGATGGACGAGATCGGCCGCGGTACATCGACCTTCGACGGACTGTCGCTCGCCTGGGCCTGCGCCGAACACCTGGCCAGCCGCAACCGCGCCTTCACCCTGTTCGCCACCCACTATTTCGAGCTGACCAGCCTGCCGGAAACGATGCCGGACGTGGTCAATGTCCACATCGACGCCATCGAGCACGGCGACAACATCGTTTTTCTCCACAGCGTCAAGGACGGCGCCGCCAACCAGAGCTACGGTCTCCAGGTCGCGCAACTGGCCGGCGTGCCGCGCAGCGTGATCCAGACCGCGCGCCGCCGGCTGACCATGCTCGAACAAGGCAGCGCCAACCAGCAGCCGTCGCCCCAGCTGGGACTTCCCCTCGACACCGAGCCTGATCCCCATCCGGTACTCGAACTGCTGCAACAGATCGATCCCGACGAACTCACACCCCGCCAGGCACACGACTGGCTCTACCAGCTCAAGGAGAAGCTATGACCTACGTCGTCACAGACAACTGCATTCTCTGCAAGTACACCGACTGCGTCGAAGTCTGCCCCGTGGATTGCTTTCACGAAGGCCCCAACTTCCTCGTCATCGATCCGGACGAGTGCATCGACTGCACGCTTTGCGTGCCCGAGTGCCCCGCCGAGGCGATCTTTCCCGAGGAGGAGTTGAGCGAGGACCAGATGCAGTTTCTCGAACTCAATGCCGAACTGGCGCGGGAATGGCCCGTGATCACGGAGAAGAAGGATCCGCTGCCGGACGCCGACGAGTGGGACGGCAAGCCGAACAAGCTTCAGTATCTGGAACGCTGAGACAACGGTCGTCGCAGACGACGGCAGAGCAAAGCCAGCGGCAGCAGCAGCGCCGCATCGAAGCCACCGACACCGCGCACGGCAACATCATAGGCCAGCGCGTCACCGTCATGGTAACCGGCCGTATCACGCAGCTCGTCTTCCAGCGGTAGCGCCGACAGGGCGGAATCGTCATAGGGACCAAGACTCAGCAACCAGCGACCGCTGTCGGCATCGAAAAGATCGACGCGCAGATCGTAATACCCGGTGGGATAGCCACTGTCGAGCCAGGTGCTCAACGACAGCTTGCTGCTCGCATGACGCCAGGAGAGCCGCATGTCACCGCTGCGGTGGACGAAATTCCACGGACCACCCTCGAAGCTCACATACAGACGAAGGTAAACCCACTCGACACTCCCATCCGTATCGATATCGAGAGACAGACGAAAATTCCGATAGTAGCCATCGCCATCGTAGTCGGCGCTCAGATCGACACGAGCGGAAGCGATGCCGACGTCCCAGGGATAGAGCGATGGCCGCAGCAGATCGCGCTTGAACAGCACCCCCTCTTCGCGATACCCCGTCACCACCAGCGCATCTCCGATATCGACCTCGGCTCGCCCGGCATCGCGTTCAATCGCGTCGTTGCCGACTGCCACAACCGATCGGGAGTGGCGTGACATGTCTGAAGCCTCGGCCAGAGCCGAGGCCAATATCAGCATCAGAGCGAACAGCAATCGTGGCATGGCGGCAACCCTATTCATCGGAACCCATCTGACACCACCGCCGCTGAACCTGAACTGAAAAGGCCCGCTCGAAGCGGGCCTTGATTCAGCCATCGGAGAAGCCACCAGCCACTCCGACACAGCGCGATAGTCGCTCAGACGCCGGGCGCCAGCGCCACCTCGGTCTGCCGCGGGTAGAGCAGCTCTCCTTTCAGACGCCACTTGCCACTTTCCGATTCGAGCTGGACATACCACTTGCCGGGAATCAGCGGTTCGATATCGATGCGCGCCTGTCCATCCTTCGACAACGCGGATACCTCGAACGACTGGTCATGCTCCTTGCGCGTGGCATGGAGGAAGACCAGCTTCAGCGGCATATCGACCGCATCGCCATTGACCTGCAGCACCAGCGTTCGGTCGCCCGGCAACAGCCCGACGAATGACGACAGCCCCAGCTCCGCGGCCTTGCGATCGCGATCCAGCGACTGGTTGATCATCAGCCCGTCCTTGTAGTAGTCGTCGGAAACCAGTCCGTCCTCGGACTTGACCGCAAGCACGATGGTGACGATGCAGGCGACGATCGTAAGAAAGGGAACGGCTATCAGGAACCATGTCCACGGATAGCGGTACCACGGCTTTGTATCCAGTGTCTGATCGATGCTCATATGACTTGCCTATCTCCTGGGCCCGAGGAATCGGGACTTCTGTTCATCATGCAATTTGGGGTCATCGACTGCCTCGATATGGAATTCTATATCGTTGCTCTCCGCCGGAACATTGGCCGGATCGACCTGCACGTTGATGATCTTGTTCAGCACCTGCCCCGATTCGACCGGAAAGACCGGATTGCCGCCGACGATCTCGAGTCCCTTCAACCCCTTCACGTCCACCTTGAACTCATGCTTCCTGGTGTCCATGTTGACGATCTTCAGGACATAGACATTCTCCAGCAAGCCCTCGCCGTTCTCGCGATAGAGGGTATTGCGATCGCGGATGACATCCAGCTCCAGCGGCACCCGCGACGCGATCGAATAGAGCAGGCCGCCCACCAGCGCCACCAGTACCGCCGCATAGATGAAGGTGCGCAGGCGCAGAATCTTGGTTGTGCCACCCTGCATCTCGTGCTCGGTGGTATAGCGGATCAGCCCCTTGGGATAGCCCATCTTCTCCATGACCGGATCACAGGCATCGATGCAGGCGGCGCAGGCGATGCACTGATACTGCAGACCATCACGAATATCGATGCCGGTGGGACATACCTGTACGCAGAGCGAACAGTCGACGCAATCGCCAAGGCCGAGTTCGCGGGGATCGACGCCCCTCTTGCGCTTGCCACGCGGCTCGCCCCGCTTCTCGTCGTAGGAGATGATGAGCGTGTCCTTGTCGAACATCGCGCTCTGGAAGCGCGCATAGGGGCACATGTAGATGCAGACCTGCTCGCGCATCATCGCGCCCAGCCCCCAGGTCGCCAGCGCGTAGAAGAACACCCAGAACGTTGCCCAGCCGCTGGCCTGAAACGTCAGCAGGTCATGGCCCAGCTCGCGAATCGGCACGAAGTAGCCGGTAAAGGTATAGCCCGTCCATAGCGCCAGCAGTATCCACAGCGTGTGCTTGGAGACCTTTTTCAGAATCTTCTCTCTAGTCCACGGCGCCTTGTCGAGCTTGATCTGCTGCGGCCTGTCGCCCTCGATCCAGTACTCGATCCACATGAAGGACTCGGTCCAGACCGTCTGCGGACAGGCATAGCCGCACCAGAGGCGTCCCGCCAGCGCCGTGACGAAAAAGAGCGTATAGGCCGCAATGATCAGCAACAGGGCGAGATAGAAGGCATCCTGCGGAAAGAAAGTGATGCCGAAAACATGGAACTGGCGCGCGGGCAGATTGAGCCAGACCGCCTGCCGCCCGTCGTACATCAGCCAGGGCGTGATATAGAAGATGCCGAGCAGCACCACCGCCGCGATGATCCGCAGCCGGGCAAACGTGCCATGTGCCCGCCGCGCGTAGATCTTCTTGCGCTTGGCATAGAACTCAATGACCTCGCCGTCGTCTTTCTGCTGGCCCTTTTCCTCTTTTCCGCTACTCATTTGCTTTCTACTCACAGGATTTGAATGGAAACAATCGGGTCACCGGACTGATCATCGTGCAGCCTGCCGCGAGCGCCTTCTCGCTCGATCGGGCGCACAGCCGGGTCACCCCGCCCAAGCAAAGCGAAACATTGCCATTGTAGACGCCGATGACCTCCCCCGCCGCAAGCGCCGGATGACAGCCCCCCGAACGGCGACGCTCGCAGCGGGCTGAAACTTAGGTTATAGCAAGCGCAGAAACGCCAGCGATGCGATATCTCAATATCCCCAGGCCGCCGCGGGGCGGAAACAAAAAGGCCCCGGGGAAACCCCAGGGCCTCTGCTTTCATGCCCGATGACAATCAGGGGACCTACTTGTGCGACAGGCTATAGATGTAGGCCGTCAGCAGATGCACCTTGTCCTCGCCGAGGAAGTCCTTGTGCGCCGGCATCTTGCCTTGCCGCCCATTGCGGATGGTCTCCTCGATGGATTCCATGGTGGAGCCATAGATCCAGGACTTGTCGGTCAGGTTCGGCGCGCCCAGCGCCTCGTTGCCGGTGCCGTCGGGCATGTGGCAGGCAGCGCAGGCGGCGGCGAACTTCTCCTTGCCCTTCTCGGCCAGCGCCGGATCGACCTTGCGACCGCTGAGGCTGGCGACATAGGCTGCCACCGCCTTGACGCCCTCGTCACCACCGAGGGCGGCGCCGAGCGCCGGCATCACGCCGTTGCGACCGTTGAGAATCGACGCCTTGATCTGCTCGGGCGTACCACCGTACATCCAGGCATCATCGGCAAGATTGGGAAAGCCCTTCGCGCCCTGCGCATCCGAACCATGGCAAAGCGCGCAGTAGTTCAGATAAAGACGACGACCGATATCCAGCGCTTCGGGATCCTTCGCCAGCGTTTCGATATCCTGGCTGGCGAATTTCTTGAAGATCGGGCCGTACTGCGCTTCGGCGGCCTTCATCTCCGCTTCCCACTGGTTCTCCTGCGTCCAGCCCAGCAACCCCTTGAAGTTGCCGAGACCGGGATAGAGCGCCAGATAGGCGAAAGCGAAGATCAGCGTGCCGTAGAACAGCCACAGCCACCAGCGCGGCAGGGGGTTGTTCAACTCTTCGAGACCATCCCAGACATGCCCCGTTACGTCGCCTTCGGCCGCCTCGCCGGGACGCGATTTCATCGTCCACTTGATCAGCCAGAAGCAGGCCAGGATGTTGGCGACGGTGATGCCGATGACCCACCAGTTCCAGAAACTGCTCATTTTTTCATCTCCTCAAGTGTTCTCTGGTCGATTCGCTCGTCTTCTTCGCTGAACAACAGGTTGGCAGCTTCCGAAAAGCGCTGCTTCTGGGCTTACAGCAAGCACCAGAAGCAGACCGCCAGAAAAGCGATCATCGCCAGTATGGTGGAAATTCCGCGAAGTTCGTTGATGTATTCCATGACGTTACCTCGCGGACTTGAGTGAGGTGCCCAGCACCTGGAGGTAGGCGATCAGCGCGTCGAGTTCGGTCTTGCCCTCGAGCTGGGCCGGCGCCTTTTCGATCTCTTCCTTGCTGTAGCGATCACCCTGTCCAACGGTATGACCCAGCGTGTTCATCACTTCCATCTTCTTCTGGATCAGCGACGGATCGAGCTTGGTCTTTTCCAGCCAGGGGTAGGCCGGCATGTTCGACTCGGGCATGACCGAACGCGGATCGTTCATGTGGCGGCGATGCCACTCGTCGCTGTACCGACCGCCGACGCGCGCCAGATCGGGACCAGTGCGCTTGGAACCCCAGAGGAAGGGATGGTCGTAGACGAATTCGCCCGCGACCGAATAGTGGCCATAGCGCTCGGTCTCGGCGCGGAAGGGACGGATCATCTGCGAATGACAGTTGTTGCAACCCTCGCGAATGTAGATGTCCCGACCTTCCAGCTGCAGCGCGGTATAGGGCTTGAGGCCCTCCACCGGCTCGGTCACCGTCTTGATGAAATACAGCGGAATGATCTCGACCAGAGCACCCATGCTGACCACGATCAGGATCAGGATGCCCATCAGGCCGATATTCTTTTCGATTACCTCATGATTCATATCGATATCTCCTTCGCTTACGCGGGCTGGGCAACGGGCGCATCAACCGACTCGCCTGCCTTGATGGTCTTCCAGGCGTTGTAGGCCATGATGAACATGCCCAGCAGGAAGAGCGCGCCACCGATCAGGCGAACCACATAGAACGGATAGGACTGCTCGATCGACTGGATGAAGCTGTAGGTCAGCGTGCCGTCGGCATTGACCGCGCGCCACATCAGGCCCTGCATGACGCCGGCGATCCACAGCGCGGCAATGTAGAGAACCACGCCAATGGTCGAGATCCAGAAGTGCCACTCGATCAGCTTGGTGCTGTACATCTCCTCGCGGGCGAACAGCTTCGGCAGCAGTGCGTAGGTCGAACCGATGGTCACCATCGCGACCCAGCCCAGCGCGCCGGCATGAACGTGGCCAATGGTCCAGTCGGTGTAGTGGGACAGTGCGTTGACCGTCTTGACCGACATCATCGGACCCTCGAAAGTCGACATGCCATAGAAGGAGAGGGAGACAATCAGGAAACGGATGATCGGATCGTCACGCAGTTTGTGCCAGGCGCCCGACAGGGTCATGATGCCGTTGATCATGCCGCCCCAGGAGGGTGCGAGCAGAATCAGCGAGAAGATCATGCCGATGCTCTGGGCCCAGTCGGGCAGCGCGGTGTAGTGGAGATGGTGCGGGCCGGCCCACATGTAGGTGGAGATCAGCGCCCAGAAGTGGACGATCGAGAGACGGTAGGAGTAGACCGGACGTCCAGCCTGCTTCGGGATGAAGTAGTACATCATGCCGAGGAAACCGGCCGTCAGGAAGAAGCCCACCGCGTTGTGGCCGTACCACCACTGCACCATGGCATCGATGGTCCCCGGATAGAGGGAGTAGGACTTGGTCAGCGACACGGGAATCTCGAGGTTGTTGACCACGTGCAACAGGGCGATCGTCAGGATGAAGGCGCCGTAGAACCAGTTGGCCACATAGATGTGCTTGGTCTTGCGCTTGACGATGGTGCCGAAAAAGACGATGGCGTATGCGACCCAGACCGCCGTGATCAGCAGGTCGATCGGCCATTCGAGCTCGGCGTATTCCTTGGAGGAGGTCATCCCCAGCGGCAGCGTGATGGCCGCCAGCACGATCACCAGCGTCCAGCCCCAGAAGACGAACGACGCCAGGCCATTGGCGAACAGCCGCGTCTGGCAGGTTCGCTGCACCACGTAGAACGAGGTGCCGATCAGCGCCGACCCGCCAAAGGCGAAAATGACCGCATTGGTATGCAGCGGACGCAAACGACTATATGTCAGCCACGGCGTCTCGAAATTCAATTCCGGCCAGATCAGCTGCGCTGCGATGAGCACGCCGACCAGCATGCCGACAATTCCCCAGACAATCGTCATGACGGTGAATTGCCGTACAACCTTGTAGTTGTATGTTGTTGCAGTAGACATAGTCTCTCCTCTAGGTCCCGCATTAACTTGGAATGCCAAACAAAAACAACGGGCACGCTGTTTTCAACCCGCCCGATCATATTACAATATGACAAACAACGCCCTCGCTCCCATGATCTTTATCAACCGCCGATAAAGTTCGGTATTGATGCATCCACCGGGGCGCAGCGCTCAGGATCATACCCCGAACGGGGTCGAAAAGGCCGCCAGCAGCAATGGCAGGCGTCGATTTGCGGACGAAACAGCAGTCGCGGGAAAACGCGGCAGGCATCCCGGCCGCAGGCGCAGCCAAGGGCTATCACCAGGCAAAGGTAGTGAGAGATCCCAATGAGTCAGTCCCGGAAAGTCATCAATATTCGCGACCTGAAAGTCTCCTGCAGCGACTGCAGCCTCTCCGACATCTGCCTGCCCCACGGCCTGAACCACCAGGAACTGGACGAGCTCGACGCCCTGATCCTGCACAAGCCGCGGATCGAACCAGGCGAAACACTGTTCCGCAGCGGCGACCCGATGCGCTACCTCTACGCCGTCCGATCCGGCGCATTCAAGGCCGTGCTCTCCTCCAACGAGGGCGCCGAGCAGATCACCGGCTTTTTCCTCTCGGGCGAGCTGATGGGGCTGGACGGTTTCGGTGACGACACCCACCACTGCACCACCATCGCGCTGGAGAGTTCCACCGTTTGCGCGATCGACATCGACGAACTGGAAAAACTGAGCGCCCGCACCGAAGGGCTGCGCCGGCAGATGCGGCACCTCATCGGCGCCGAAATCAACCATGACCACCGCAACCTGCTGTCACTGGGCCAGCTCAAGGGCGAGGAGCGGCTGGCCGCCTTTCTGCTCAACATCTCCCAGCGCCTCAAGCGGCGCGGATTCTCGCCCTACGAGTTCAATCTGCCGATGGCGCGGCACGATCTGGCCAACTATCTCGGCCTTGCCGTCGAGACCCTGAGCCGGATGTTCTCGCGCATGATCGACGCCGGCCTGATCGAAACCAACCGTCGTCACGTCAAGCTGCTCGACACGAAGAAACTCTGCAACCTCGCGCAATACGACTGTCCGCGGGAGAGTCACCACGCGTCGTCGTAACAGTTCTTTACCCAGACCCGTTTTACGCCCGACCCGGTCACTGGTATACACGGACTGCCGGGCGCGCACTTCCGCTCGCCCGAAACCGATTTTTCCGGAGGACTCGATCGATGGATCTCATGAAACTCGGCACAGAACTGCTGATGAACAAACTGGGTGGCGCCGACAGCGACTCGGTTTCCGCCATGCTCGGCAAACTGCTCTCGGGCGGAGAGGAGAGCGGCGGCGGACTGGGTGGCATCATCGCCGCAATGCAGGAGAAGGGACTCGGCGACATCGTCGAATCCTGGCTCGGTGACGGCGACAACGCCGACATCGCGCCGGAGCAGGTCAAGGAGGTGATCGGCGAACAGCAGATCGCCGAAATGGCCGCCTCGGTTGGCGCCGACGAGGAGACGATTCTCGACACGCTCAAGGATGCGCTGCCGCAGATCATCGACAAGTCGAGCAGCGGCGGCTCGCTGCTCGACAATATCGGGGGACTGGGCGGCGCCA
The DNA here is from genome assembly GCA_015494335.1 of Gammaproteobacteria bacterium. GTDB lineage: Bacteria > Pseudomonadota > Gammaproteobacteria > S144-22. Next base: position 10,041 of record WGBK01000292.1, read on the forward strand.
TGGACATGGCAAAGAAGCTCTTCAGCTGACAACCATTGCGGCGGGCGATCGCGCCCGCCGCCGCGTCAGATCACCTTAGAGAACTTGGCCTCTGCGCGCGCCTTCTGCAGGTGAGCGTCGAAAGTCATGCAGAC
>WGBK01000293.1 GCA_015494335.1 Gammaproteobacteria bacterium
CTGTTGCGCAACGACTTCCTGTTGTTCCTCGGCATCGGTTATCTGTGGGTGGCGCTGCTCGATGGTCTGCACCTGCTGAGCATGCCGGGGCTGGGCCTGTTCCCGCTGCGCGATGCCGAGATTACCCTGCATTTCTGGATCTACACGCGCCTGTTCGAGGCTGCGATCCTGCTGGGTGCCTTTCATTTCCTGCATCATCCGCTGGTCCCGGTGCGTGCCCTGGTCGGCGGAGGCGCCATTGCGCTGCTGATTGTGCTGCTGTCGGTATGGGTCGACGGGCCGCCGATGCTTACAGATCATGGTCTGACCGTATACAAGACCAGCGCGGAACTGCTGGTCATGGGGCTGTTGTTGCTGGTGCTGTGGCGCCTGTGGTCGCAACGCGAAGCCCTGGCAAGCAACCTGGCGCGCTACCTGGCGGCCTCGGTGTTGCTGACCCTTTTTTCCGAAGCCGCTTTCACGCTGTATGCGGATTTCGACAGTCCTGCCTTCCTGGTCGGTCACCTGCTGAAGTTTCTTTCCTACTGGATGATCTATCGCGCCATTGTCGAAACCTCGCTGAAGCAGCCCTTCACGATGCTGGCGCGGGCTTCGAGCAGCTATGACGCCATACCGCACCCGGCCCTGGTGGTGGACAGCCGGGGAGCCATCCTGCAGGCCAATCGTGCTGCCGCCGAGATGGCGGGCTGCGAGGTCGAACAACTCGGCGGTCAACCGGTGCACGAGCATTTCCATGCCGCCGAGCTGGCGGTCGAGGATTGCGAACTGTGCCGGGCCATCGCCGAGCAACGACCCCTGGACGGCTATGTGCTCTACCTGCCGGAAGAGGATTGCTGGTACCAGCTTTCGCTGGCCCCCCTGTCGGCGGAGAATCCCTCCATGGGCATGGTGCAAACCCTGCTCGACATCACCTCGCAGCTGCAGGTCAGCCGCGACCTCACGGAGACCGTGCGCAAGCGCCGTCGGGTCGAGGAGGCGCTGCAGGCCAGCGAGGAAAAATACCGGCTGCTGGTACAGAATGCGACCGAAATCATCCTCGTGGCCCAGGGCGGCTGCATCCGTTTCGTCAATCCCAAGATCGAACAGGTGCTGGGCTACCCGGAAGAGGCATTGCTGGGCCAGCCCTTCCTGCAGTTCGTGCACGAGGAGGACCAGGAAATGGTGGCGCAGCGGCATGCGGCGCGCTTGCGTGGTGAGGCAGTGCACGATGTCTATCATTTCCGGGTGCGTGCGAGCAACGGGGACATCAAGTGGCTGGAAATCAAGGCCGTGCGCATCGATTGGGAAGGCCAGGCCGCGACCCTGAATTTTCTCACCGACATCACCCGCCGCATCGAGATGGAGCAGGCCCTGCGTGACAGCGAACAGCGTTTCCGCAGCCTGTTCGAACATGCCGATGCGGTAGCGGTGCAGGGCTACGACAGCCAGCGGCGGGTGATCTACTGGAACCGGGCCAGCGAGGCCCTGTACGGCTACCGGCGCGAACAGGCGATGGGGCGGCCGATGGAGGATCTGATTCTCCCTCCGGGGCGCCGGCAGGAAATGGTCGAAGCCATCGGCGAGTGGTTCGAGCAGGGGCAGGTGGCAGCCTCCGGCGAGCGCGTACTGTGCGATGCCGATGGTGCGTCGGTACCCGTGTTCTCTTCCCATGTGCTCTTGTCCAAGAGTTCCGGTGAGCGGGAGCTGTACTGCATCGATATCGATCTCGGCAAAGTAAAGCAGATCGAGCGCGAGATCCGCACGCTGTCTCAGGCGGTGGAGCAGAGTCCGGTGGCGGTCATGATCATCGATCTCCATCGTCGGGTGGAGTATGTCAACTCCGCCTTTGAGGAAATCACGGGCTACACGGCAGCGGAGATCCTCGGCCACGATCCGACCCTGCTGGAGTCCCCGGCCACACCGCCGGAACGCTATGCCGAGATCTGGCAGACCCTGCGCGAGGGGCGTGCCTGGAAGGGCGAGCTGGAAAGCCGTCGCAAGAATGGCGAACGTTACTGGGAATTCGCCTATTTCGCGCCGGTGGTGGACGACAGCGGCGAGATCCGCCATTTCCTGGCCGTCAGTGAGGACATCACCCTGCGCAAGGAACAACAGCAGCGCATCCTGCACCAGGCCCATTTCGATACCCTGACTGACCTGCCGAACCGTTTTCTGTCGCTGGATCGCCTCGGTCATGCCATTCGCGAGGCGCGACGCAGCGGCGAGTGTGTGTCGCTGTTGTTCCTCGATCTCGACGATTTCAAGAAGATCAACGACAGCCTGGGTCACGAGGTGGGCGACCGGGTACTGGTGGAAGCGGCGGCGCGTCTGCGCAGCGCGGTACGCAGCGGCGATACCGTCGGCCGGCTGGGCGGCGACGAGTTCGTGGTGCTGCTCGGCGGTCTTTCCGATCCCGGCGATGCGATGCCGGTGGTGGAGAACCTGATGCAGCGCCTGCGCGAACCCTATCGTCTCGACGGCCGCGAGCTGGTGATGAGCGTCAGCATCGGCATCGCCAGTTACCCGCTGGACGGGGACGACGTGTCCGAGCTGCTGCGCAAGGCCGACTCGGCCATGTATCACGCCAAGGGGCAGGGCCGCAACGCCTTCTCCTTCTTTACCGAGGAGATGAACCGCGAGGTCAGCTACCGTCTGGCTCTGGAGGAACAGATTCACGGCGCCCTGGATCGCAGCGAGTTCCGGGTCGTCTACCAACCCAAGGTGGATGTGGCGACCGGATCGGTGATCGGCGCCGAAGCCCTGCTGCGCTGGCGCAATCCGAAGCTCGGCGAGGTGCCGCCGGAGGAATTCATACCCGCCGCCGAGCAGACCGGCGTGATCGTGCCGCTGGGCCAGTTCGTGTTGCAGGAAGCCCTGGCCATGACCCGCCGCCAGCGCTGGCGGCGCGAGCGTTTCCATATCGCGGTCAACCTGTCGCCGCGACAGTTCCGCGACCCCAACCTGGTGGGCGAGATCGCGGCCGCCCTGAAACGAAACGAACTGCCGGCCTCGGCGCTGGAACTGGAGATCACCGAGGGTGTGCTGATGAGCGGCCATGCCTACATCGATCAGGCGCTGGAAATGCTCACGGGCTTTGGCGTGCGTATCGCAATGGATGATTTCGGTACCGGCTATTCCTCGCTCAGCTATCTGCGTCAGTATCCCTTCGATGTGCTCAAGATCGACCGCAGCTTCGTGCGCGATATCGGCGAGGACGCCGCCGACCGCGAACTGATCTCGGCAGCCATTGCCATGGCCCACGGGCTGGGACTCGAAGTGGTGGCGGAAGGCGTCGAGACTGAAGAACAGCGCGCCTTTTTGCACAGCCTGCGCTGCGATTGCGCCCAGGGCTATCTGTTCGGCAAGCCGGGGGACGAGGATGGACTGGGGTAGCGAGGCTCTCTGGTGGCTCGGCGCCCTGTTGTTCGGGCTGATGTTGCTGCTTGCCTCCTGGCTGTCCTGTCGCAGTCGCTCCGCTGTCTGCCGCAGCTCACGGGATCATGGCCTGGTCGAATCCCTGGGCGACGCGCTGATCGCCGTCGACGAAGACGGAAAAATCCAGCGCTTCAACGCCCTGGCCGAGATGCTGACCGGGGTATCGCGCGAGCTGGCTCTCGGCCAGCCCGTGGACCAGGTCTATCGCACCGAGGCGGCCGAGGATGCCTCCCTGTCCCGCCATCCGGGGGTGGAGCGCCGTCATCGCCTGCTCCTGCTGGCGCCGGGTCGCAGCCTCCATATCGCCGAGTCGCGCAGCCGCTGGAAGGACGACAGGGGACGCGAGATCGGCTGGGTCATCCTGTTCCGGGACATCACCGAGGACTACCGCCTGCGCCGCGAGCTGCGGGAAAGCGAATCCCGGTTCCAGGATTTCGCCGATACCGCGGCCGATCTCTACTGGGAAATGGATGCCGAGTTGCGCTTCACCCGTGTCTCCGGCAAGGTGCGTTTTCTGATGGGGCATGAGCCCGAATTCGTGCTCGGCAAGACCCGGCAGGAACTCTACGCCGGTCAGCCGATCGAGCACAGCGAGCACTTCCGCCGTCATATTGAGATGCTCGAGAAGCGCCAACCCTTCCGGGATTTCGTCGCCAGTTGGCGCTGGGAGGATGGCGGCATGCGTTATGTGTCGATCAACGGCCGTCCGCTGTTCGATGAACAGGGCCAGTTCCTGGGCTATCGGGGCGTCAGCCGGGATATCACCGAAAGCAAGCAGGCGGAGGAGCGTCTGCGCCACCAGGCCCTGCACGACCAACTCACAGGCCTGCCCAACCGCAGCCTGATCCTGGATCGGCTGGAGCAGCTCATCGCCCAGGGGCGCAGAAACGGCCAGCAGGTGGCGGTAC
>WGBK01000294.1 GCA_015494335.1 Gammaproteobacteria bacterium
ACCGTAAGGTCGATGCCCTGGAGGGCGACATGGCCGTTGCCGTAGGTTTTGTGTAGCTGGCGTATCTCGAGGGCAGGCATGCCGGGCAGGTTCCGGGTGATCAGGGGAGGCGAATTATACCGGCAGACTGGGTCGCTGTGGGCGCAAAAACACTGTGCTGTGCTATAGAGTAACCCGACATATATTGTTGCCAGGTTAATATCGCCAAACTGACCGGAGACGCGACGCGCATGAAACACTATCTCAATTCCCTCTTCGTTCTGCTGGTGGAGCCCTCGAGTTCGCAGCGGCGCATCGTGCTGCAGCAATTCGAGGATCTCGGTATCCAGCAGTACGAAACCGTCGACAACGGCGAGGAGGCCCTGATCCGGATCGATACCGAACAGCCGGACCTGGTCATCAGCGCCCTGTTCCTGCCGGACATGACCGGCCGCGAGCTGGTGCTGGAGATGCGGGACAACCCGGTGTCGGTGGATATCCCGTTCATGCTGATCTCCTCCGAGACTTCCTTCCGCGAGCTGGATCCGGTCAAGCAGGCCGGTGCTTCCGCCGTGCTGCCAAAGCCCTTCCGCGCCGAGGATCTGCAGCGCGCCATCAACATGATCATGGACTGGGAGAACCCGGATACGGTGGAACTGGACCGCGACTTGCGCATCCTGCTGGTCGATGACAGCAAGCTGGCGCGCCGCCTGATTACTCGCACCCTCAACCACATGGGGCTGGAGAACATTACCGAGGCGGAGGACGGACGCGCCGCCCTGCCGTTGATTCAGCAGCAGGACTACGACCTGATCATCACCGACTACAACATGCCGCACATGGATGGCCAGGAACTGCTGTGGTTCATCCGCAACAAGAGTCGGCAGCCCCGGGTTCCGGTGATGATGGTGACCACCGAAGGCGATGAAAGCAAGCTGGCGGCGGTACAGCACCAGGGCGTGTCGGCGATCATCGACAAGCCCTTCGACGCGGCCGCGGTCAAGAACCTGATCGAATCCATGGCCTGATTCGGCCGGCGCCGTCAGCGCGGGGGCGGATACCCCCAGCCCGGAGCCGGAGGATAGCTCCAGGGTTGCGGGGAAGGCTGCGGCCAGTTCTGGCTGTAGCCTCCACTGTAGCCGTAGGGAGCGGGGTATCCGTTGGTGCCATAGCCGCCAGAGGCCGGGTATCCACCAGCTCCGGGTGCCGCGGGCCAGGGCGGCGGAGACGGGATGCTTGAGGGCGGCGGAGGAGGCAAGGCAGCCCGTTTCTTCGGCTGTGGAGGTGGCGCTACCGCGGCCGGCGGCGGTGCAACCGGCGGCATGACATGGGGCGGCGCGGCCGGTACAGGCTGTGCTGCCGGTGGCGTGTTCAGTCGGTTCCGCTGCTGTATCTCGGAAATCTTTTCCTGCATCGTTTCCTGGTGTCTCTCAATGGCTTCATAGCTCAGGGGCTTGGAGGAACCGCTCTCGATCTGCAGAAAGACGATCACCAGCACGCCGATCAGGATGATCGCCACGGTCATCATCAGGATGCGGGAAAGGGATATCCGGTTGATCATCAGGGTCGGGTTGTGCGCGTAATCGGGTACACTGGCCTTCGAGTCTATTGAAATCCACCGACGGGAACAAGTAAACGAGATGAATTCGCATGAAGTCGAGCTGTTCGTGATGCCCGGTTGCCCTATCTGCCCGCAGATGGAGCGTCTGTTCAAGCAACTCCAGGAGGAGGGCAAGCTGGACCGGCTTGAGGTCATCGATATCACCCGCCAGCCGGAACGCGCGCAGCAACTGGGCATACGCAGCGCACCCAGTTATCTCATCAACGGGGTGCTGTTCAGCGGCATGAAGCAGCGCAGCGAGATCGAACAGCTGCTGCAGCAGGACGAGGGCGAGAAATGGCGCTCGCTGTTGTCCGAGGAGCTGGCCGAGGGCGGCATGGAAACGGCGCGCAAGGCCGTGCTCGAGAACGAGGCGGCGCGACAGGCCCTGTTCGATCTGCTGGAAGACGAGGAAACGCCACTGGTGGTACGCATCGGACTCTCCGCGATCATCGAGGAACTGGCCGAGCAGGGCCTGCTCGAGGCCTACCAGTCCCGCTTGCAGCAACTGGCGCAACATCCGGAGCAGCGCATTGCCCTGGACGGTCTCTACTATCTGTCCATGCTGCACAGCCCCGAAGCCATCGAAACCCTGAGCCGCATCGCCGAGGACGAGACCCACCCGCTGCACGAACAGGCCCGGGAACTGTTGCAGGAACAGGCGGCCTCGGACTCTCTGCACTGACCAGGGAAGCTCTGATCGATTCATGAACTTGCATCTCATGCCCGAAATGTCCGATAACTTCGTTGAAGCTCTTGCCAATAGCTGGCTATTGGCTGCGAACTTCGCCTTGTTCTCGAACATTTCGGGCATGATCTGCTTCGTACAGAATCAATCAGAGCTTC
>WGBK01000295.1 GCA_015494335.1 Gammaproteobacteria bacterium
CTGTTCATGGATCCGAGCCTGTCAAGCCAGGGCAACCAGTCCTGTTCCAGTTGCCACGATCCGAATCATGGCTTCGCCGACCCGGGTGTCAGCGTCACGGCCCCGGTATCCGAAGGCTCCGATGCCGGCCACTTCGGCAACCGCAATGCACCGACCGCGGCCTATGCGGCCTTCATTCCGCCGTTCCGCTATGCATTCAGCTTCGGCGCATCTCCTGAAACCGATTCGAAGTTTGAAGGCGGCCAGTTCCTCGACGGTCGTCGCCCGAGCCTCAAGGAGCAGGCCAAGGATCCCTTCCTGAACCCCGTGGAAATGAACAACGGCAGCGCGGCAAATGTCGTCAGCAAGGTAGAGAATGGACCTCACGCCGATCACTTCAAGGAGATCTTCGGCGACGACATCTTCAACCAGGACACGGACACGGTCTATGACAAGATCGCCGAAGCCATCGCGGCCTTCGAGAAGACGGCCGAGGTCAGCCCCTTCACGTCCAAGTTCGATGCCTGGCTGGCCGGCAATTACACCATGACCCAGTCCGAGCGCAACGGCATGCTGGTGTTCCAGAACAAGGGCAAGTGCAACAACTGCCACAGCATGGAAGCCAACCCCGAGTTCGGCAACAAGGTACTGTTCACCAACTTCAAGTACTACAACATCGGAACGCCGCCGAACCCGAGCAATCCTTCCTATCCGATCGTGGACGGCGGCTTGGGCGAAAGTCTGGAACCACAAAACAACGGAGATAAATATGCCGTTAACATCGACCCCTCCTACTATGCCAGTGAGCGCGGCAAGTTCCGCGTGCCGACCCTGCGCAATGTGGAGCTGACTTCGCCCTATATGCACAATGGTGTTTATGAAACCCTGCGAGATGTGATCAATCACTATGACACAGTGGTTGTATCCGCCGGCCAGAGTGTAAACAACTATCCGGAAGTCGATACCAACATTGCCGCCGAGTTGAAGTTTGGCGCCGTGGATGCCAACGGTGATCCGTTGCCCAATGCCCTCGGCCTCAGCGCCGAGGAAATGCAGGATCTCGAGGCCTTCCTCAAGACCCTGACCGACGGCTACTTCTGATAGACCGGCCCCCTCACCGGCCTGAAAACCATGAACCCGCCTTATGGCGGGTTCTCTTTGGGTCGGACATTCATTCGGCCAACCGGATCAGGCTGCTGCGCCAGTCCTCGAGCGGCGGGCCACTGTGCAGGCGCTGACAGCGTCCGACCTCGTTCTCGTACCAGCCGTGTTCCTGCTGAAGGGGCTCGACCTCGTAGCACCACCAGGCGCCGTCGGCATCCATGGCAGCCCAGCGCGCCCATGGAGGAAAATCACCTGGGTGGAAGTTCGGTTTCTTCATCCCCACGAAAAAGCCCGCTCGGTTTCGCGAGCGGGCCTTCGATCGGTTGCCGTACGGCCTCAGGAAGCCTTTTTCTGCTTTTCCTGCTGCTTCTGCTTGTAGTCTTCTATTGCCGCTGCGATGGCGTCTTCGGCCAGCACCGAGCAGTGGATCTTGACCGGCGGCAGGGCCAGTTCCTCGGCGATCTGGGTGTTCTTGATCTCCGCCGCCTCGTCCAGGGTCTTGCCCTTGACCCATTCGGTCACCAGGGAGCTGGAAGCGATGGCGGAACCGCAGCCATAGGTCTTGAACTTGGCGTCCTCGATGACGCCGTTGTCGCCCACCTTGATCTGCAGCTTCATAACGTCGCCACAGGCCGGAGCGCCAACCATGCCGGTACCTACGCTTTCGTCTTCGTCGATGGTGCCGACATTGCGCGGGTTCTCGTAGTGATCGAGTACTTTTTCACTGTATGCCATGATGTGTTACCTCTGTTGTCTGCTTGCCAGATGGGGGCTCAGTGCGCCACCCATTCCACGGAATTCAGGTCGATGCCCGCCTTGTACATGTCCCACAGCGGGGAGAGTTCGCGCAGCTTGGCCACGGCCTTTCTCACCAGGTCGATGGTGTAATCGACTTCCTCTAGGGTCGTGTAACGGCCGAGGGTGAAACGAATCGAGCTGTGCGCCAGTTCATCGTTGCGTCCCAGCGCGCGCAGCACGTAGGAAGGCTCGAGACTGGCCGAAGTACAGGCGGAGCCGGAGGATACCGCCAGATCGCGCAGCGCCATGATCAGCGACTCGCCTTCGACGAAGTTGAAGCTGATGTTGAGATTACCCGCAATGCGGTGCTCCATGTCGCCGTTGACATAGACCTCCTCCATGTCGCTGAGACCTTCGTAGAGACGGTCGCGCAGCATGCGGATGCGCTCGTTCTCGGTGGCCATTTCCTCGCGGGCGATGCGGAAGGCCTCGCCCATGCCGACGATCTGGTGGGTAGCCAGGGTGCCGGAACGCATGCCGCGCTCGTGGCCACCGCCGTGCATCTGCGCCTCGAGGCGCACGCGTGGCTTGCGACGCACATAGAGCGCACCGATGCCCTTGGGGCCGTAGATCTTGTGGCCGGAGAAGGACATCAGATCGACTTTCAGGTTCTGCAGGTCGATCTCGACCTTGCCGGCGGACTGGGCCGCATCGACATGGAACAGTACCTTGCGCTCGCGGCAGATCTCGCCGATGGTCTCGATGTCCTGGATCACGCCGATCTCGTTGTTGACGTGCATGACCGAAACCAGAATGGTGTCGTCGCGGAAGGCATCTTTCAGCGCATCGAGATCGAGCAGGCCGTTTTCCATCGGGTCCAGGTAGGTGACCTCGTAGCCTTCGCGCTCGAGCTGGCGGCAGGTGTCGAGAACCGCCTTGTGCTCGGTCTTGACGGTAATGATGTGCTTGCCCTTCTTCCTGTAGAAGTGGGCCGCGCCCTTGATGGCCAGATTGTCGGACTCGGTGGCGCCGCTGGTCCAGACGATCTCGCGCGGGTCGGCGTTGATCAGATCGGCCACCTGTTGACGTGCATTCTCGACCGCTTCCTCCGCTTCCCAGCCGTACTTGTGGCTGCGCGAGGCGGGGTTTCCGAACTTGCCGTCGATGGTCAGGTATCCGGCCATCTTTTCGGCAACGCGTTCGTCCACCGGCGTGGTGGCGCTGTAATCGAGATAAATCGGCAGTCTCATGTCGCTCATGGGTTTGGGTCTCCGTCAGGCGGCAGTGCGGCGGTTGAGAAACCGGCCGTACTGCTCATCCTGTTTTTTTACCAGTTCGTTGATATGGGGGCGGTTCAGATACTGATCCAGCTTGATGCCGCTCAGGAAGCGGTGCAGGTCGCAGGTCAGGTCGTACCACAACTTGTGGGTCAGACATTTCTCGCCGCCGTCGCAGTCACCACGACCGCCGCACTTGGTCAGGTCCATTTTCTCGTCAACGGCATCGATGATGTCGGCCACGGAAATCTCGCTGGCCGGCTTGGCCAGACGATAGCCTCCACCGGGGCCGCGCACGCCCTGGACCAGGCCGTTGCGCCGCAGTTTCGAGAACAGCTGTTCGAGATAGGACAGCGAAATGCCCTGACATTGCGAAATATCGGCCAGGGTGACCGGACCGACCTTTTCGTGCAGTGCGATATCCATCATCGCGGTGACCGCATAGCGGCCCTTGGTTGACAGTTTCATGGTGCCTTCCGTTAATTCCTGAGTAATCTGCTCAGGAATCTATCGCAAGCACTTGGAAAGGTCAAGAAGTATTCCTGATCATTTTACTATGGAATTTGTATTTCCGTCGTATTTACAATGAGTTACAGGCTTTTCTTAAAGCGATCTTACACGCCTGCAGGTCGGAGATACCGGTTCGAAGCGATGTCCCTGATGGATGCAGAAACCCAGCCACTTGTACAGAAAACGGTTCAGCCGCCACTTCTGGGCCAGGGATTCACCATTGCGGATCCGATGATGATGGCGGTCGAGGCGATCCTGGGCTTCGGCGGTGCGGGCATCGTGATAGATGCGCAAATGCAGATCCGGCTCGTAGAGGGTCCGCCCATCCTCGTCGAAGCGGTAGGTCATGCGCAGAAAGGTGGTGTAACTGCAGCGTTCGACCACGCTGAGGTAGAGGTCGAGGTGACCCGGCGCCAGGGAGATCATCTCGTCGGCACTGTCGAGATCAGGCGCGATGCGTCGCAGGCGAAGGTAGTTCTGCTCGTACAGCTCCATCAGCCCGGCAAAACTGCGCGGAATGACGATCTGTCCGCAGTGCGGGGATTCGATATCAGCAAGCATGGTGCTCCAGCATTTGTAACAGTAGACGACGGAAGCGGGCGTGCTCGGCGGGCGACTCGAAGCTGTCCGCCACCAGCAGCAGCGCAGTGGCGCGATGGCGGATCAGCAGGAAATGGCGGCTGACATGCAGCCGCAGTTCCCGTAGCGGCCAGGCCTCGAGCCCGTCGTCGAAACTGCAAGCATAGCAGACCAGTCGCGACGGCTTGTCACGAAGTTGCAGCGCCCCCTTCATTCGATGAGGCAGCAGCAACTGCCCGCAGGCACGCCAGCGCAGGGCCAGCAGCAAAATCAGCAGCGAGCCTCCCAGAGCCCAGAAGACATCGTAGGCAAACCAGAGAAACACCAGCACGGCGAGGAGAAACAGATACTCGAGCCGGTTCAGCCAGGCCGATGGGCGTAGATGGAACAGGTCTTGAGAGGGGCGGTCTTCCAAGGCTCAGGTCGAGAGCAGGCGCCGGGTCATGTGCAACCGCATGGCCGCATCCTCGGTAACCTTGTGAAACAGCTGGTGCGGGCTGGAGGCCTGTTCGACCAGGCGTGGCAGGTCGTCGTTGATCTCGGCATAGAAATCGAGCAGCCGGGTATCGAAATCGGCCAGGGCGTGACACAAGGGATCCTTGCGCTGGCGCGCCAGC
>WGBK01000296.1 GCA_015494335.1 Gammaproteobacteria bacterium
GGCGCTTGCCGAGCTTCAGCAGCTGGCGCAGGTACCGGCGGCCGTCATCGAAGCGGCGGGCCTCCAGCGCCAGCAGGCCTAGGGTGTAGAGCAGATCGGCGTCGCGGGGCGATTTCTGGTGCAGCTTCTCGAACTCGACGCGGGCCTTGTCGTATTGCTTCATGTCCACCAGCAGGCGCGCGTAAGCGAGGCGCAATTGCTGGTCGTCGGGCTTGCTGAGTACGGCCTTGTGCAGGCTCACCAGGGCTTCCTCGCGCCGGTTGAGCTTGATCAGCAGTTTTGCGCGCAGGGCGTGGGCATCGGGGAGGTTCTTGATCTTCAGCGCCTGGTCGACGGTCTGCAGCGCTTCCTCGTTGCGCCCGGACTGGGCAGCCAGCACGGCATACATGTACTGGGCGGCGGCATGGCCGCGGAAGCGGTCGCGGATGCGTTTGGCCACCTCGAGCACGGTATTGCGGTTGCTCTCCCGCGACAGCAGGCCAAGCAGGGCATTGAAATCCTGGTCCGTGAGCCTGGGCTGGGCCTCGAGCACCTGGATCAGGTAGTCGGCGGCCTTGTCCGGCTGGTTCTGGCGAATGTAGATCACGGCGCCGATCTGCCGGGCCTCGAGCCGGTCCGGTTGCAGCTGGATCCAGCGCTCGGCGGCCTTCTGGGCGGAGTCGAGATCCTGCGCATAGACCGCAACCTTGACCGCCCGCTCGGCGATCTTCGGGTCATCGAGCTGTTCGGCGAGATCGAGGTAGTTCTTCACAGCGAGCTTGGCCTGGCCACGGCTGATGGCCATTTCCGCAACCAGCATCTTGTATACCGCGTCGCTATCCAGTGACCGTTCTGTCTCCAGGGGGCGGATGATCGCGAGATCGCCTTCCTGCATTGGCTCGGACAGCTCAGGCTCGGGTTGAGGCAGGCCGGAACAGCCACCGAGCAGCGTCAGCAACAGCGTGGCGATGGAAAGGGGAACGATACGGCGTGTTTTCAGGTCGTGCTGCATGGGTATCCTGGTTGTGAGGCCGGCGGGTCCGGTCGTCGGCAAGACGACAGAGTGTAGCACCCGTCACCGCGGGCGAGAAGAATCCGGCTATGCTGCCTGTGATTGACGGGGCTCAGCAAGGTTCCCTTGCTATTGCCGGGTCAATGCCGGAAAATTCCTCGTTTGTTCACGCATTTCAGTGCCCATGCCCCTACTTGCCCTGGGAATCAATCATCAGACGGCTCCGGTGGAGATCCGCGAGAAGGTGACCTTCACCCCGCCCCAGGTCGATGAGGCATTGCGCCAGGCCCGCGCCCAGCCCGGCGTGGATGAGGCGGTAATCGTGTCCACCTGCAATCGTACCGAACTCTACTGCGCGGTGTCCGAGGACTATCCGGGAAGCCTGGGGCGCTGGCTGGCCGATTTCCACGGCCTCGACGGTGCCGATCTCGAACCTTATCTCTATCAGCACCGGGACGACGAGGCGGTGCAGCACCTGTTCCGCGTCGCCAGCGGGCTGGATTCTATGGTGCTCGGCGAGCCGCAGATTCTCGGCCAGCTCAAGTCGGCCTTCGAGACCGCTCGTGAGGCGGCCAGCGTCAAGACCGTGCTGGGGCGGCTTTTCCAGCATGGTTTCACGGTGGCCAAGAAGGTGCGCACCGATACCGAGATCGGCTCCAATCCGGTGTCTGTGGCCTTTGCCGCGGTTTCGCTGTCGAAACAGATCTTCGGCGACCTGCAGCCGCTGCAGGCCCTGATGATCGGCGCCGGCGAGACCATCGAACTGGCGGCCCGGCATCTCAAGAGCCAACAGATCGGCGGCATCACCATCGCCAACCGCACGGTCGAGCGCGCCGAGAGTCTGGCCGAAGAACTGGGCGGCGAGGCCATCTCCATAGGCCAGATCCCCGACCACCTGCCGAGGGCCGATATCGTCATTTCCTCCACCGCCAGTCAGTTGCCGATCCTCGGCAAGGGCGCCACCGAAACCGCGCTGAAGAAGCGACGGCATCGCCCGATCTTCATGGTCGATCTGGCGGTACCGCGCGATATCGAGCCTCAGGTCAGCGAGCTCGACGATGTCTATCTCTATACCGTCGATGATCTCAAGGAGGTCATCGACGAGAACCGACGCTCGCGCGAACAGGCGGCTGAGGAAGCGATGGACATCATCGAGGTCGAAGTCAGCCACTTCGAGCACTGGTTGCGTACCCACCAGTCGGCCGACGAGATCCGGCAGCTGCGGCAGAACGCCGATGCGCTGAAGCAGGAATGCCTCGACAAGGCTCTGACGCGTCTCGACAAGGGCGAGGATCCGCGCAAGGTGCTGGAATCCCTGGCGGCCAATCTCGGCAACAAATTCCTGCACGGGCCGACATTGCGCATGCGCCAGGCGATCAAGGAAGACGACGACGATACCATCCAGCTTTTGCATCAGTTGTTCCGCGGCAAATGAAACCTTCGATCCAGGACAAGCTGGAACGGCTCAGCGCCCGCCACGAGGAAGTTGCCGGGTTGCTGTCGGAGCCTGAGGTCATCAATGACCAGAACCGCTATCGCCAGCTGTCGATGGAATACGCCCAGCTTGAGGATGTGGTCAAGGCTTTCGATGCCTATCGCCAGGCCGAGCGGGACCTCGAATCCGCGCGCGAGATGCTGGCCGAGGACGATGCCGAGATGCGCGCTATGGCCGAGGAGGAAATCGCCGATGCCGAGGGACGCATGGAGCGGCTCGAGGCCGAATTGCAGAAGCTGCTGCTGCCGCGCGACCCCAACGACAACAGCAATGTGTTCCTCGAGATCCGCGCCGGCACCGGCGGCGACGAGGCCGCGATCTTCGCCGGCGACCTGTTCCGCATGTACAGTCGCTATGCCGAGGGCAAGGGCTGGCGGGTCGAGGTGCTGAGCGCCAGCGAGGGCGAGCACGGCGGCTACAAGGAAATCATCGCCCGCATCATCGGCCAGGGGGTCTATTCCCAGCTCAAGTTCGAGTCCGGCGCCCACCGCGTGCAGCGGGTGCCGGAAACCGAATCCCAGGGCCGGGTGCATACCTCGGCAGCCACGGTGGCGATCATCCCCGAGGCCGACGAGGTGGAGAAGATCGAGATCAACCCGGCGGACCTGCGCATCGACACCTTCCGCGCCTCCGGCGCCGGCGGACAGCATGTCAACAAGACCGACTCGGCGATCCGCATCACTCACCTGCCGACCGGCGTGGTGGTGGAATGCCAGGACGAACGCTCGCAGCACAAGAACAAGGCACGCGCACTGTCCCTGTTGCAGGCGCGGCTCTACGATGCCGAGAAACAGAAGCAGCAGCAGGAACAGGCCGCCGAGCGCAAGTCCCTGGTCGGCAGCGGTGATCGCTCCGAACGCATCCGCACCTACAACTTCCCCCAGGGGCGCATCACCGATCACCGCATCAACCTGACCCTGTACAAGCTCGAGGATGTGATGCAAGGCGACCTCGACCCGGTGATCGAGCCGCTGATCCAGGAGTACCAGGCCGAGCAGCTGGCGGCTCTGGCCGACGATTGATACGGCCATGACGGCAGGAGCAAACCGGCTGCGCGACCGACTGATGCAGGCCGCCGGGCGGCTCGGGGCTGTCAGCGACAGCCCGCGACTCGACGCGGAGCTGCTGATGGCCCACTGCCTGAAACGTGACCGCGCCTGGCTGCTGACCTGGCCGGATCATGTCCTCGACGAGCGGCAGCAGGCCTGTTTCGACAATCTGCTGCAACGGCGACTGGCAGGCGAGCCGGTGGCCTATCTGCTCGGCGAACGGGAATTCTGGTCGCTGAGGCTGAGGGTCACGCCGGCCACCCTGGTACCGCGAGCGGAGACCGAGCTGCTGGTCGAACGGGCGCTGACGGAGATCGACGGGCGGCCCCGTCCACGCGTCCTCGAACTGGGTACCGGCAGCGGCGCTATCGCCCTGGCCCTGAAGCAGGAACGGCCCGATGCCGAGATCACTGCCACCGACATCAGCGCGTCGGCCCTCGAGGTCGCGCGGGAAAACGCCGCGCGCCTGGGGCTGGCGCTGCGCCTGCTCGAGTCGGACTGGTACAACGCCATCGACCCCGGAGAGCGCTTCGACCTGGTTGTTTCCAATCCCCCCTATATCGCAGCCGGGGATCCCTGGCTGAGTCGCGGCGACCTGCCGGCCGAACCGCAGTCGGCCCTGTGCAGCGGCCCGAGCGGCCTCGAGGCACTGGAGCGGATCATTGCCGGCGCACCGGTTTTCCTGCGTGCGGGCGCCGCCCTGCTGTTCGAACACGGATACGACCAGCTCGAGCCGGTGCAGCAACGCTTGCGCGAAGCCGGTTTCGAGCAGATCGAGACCTGGACCGATTTCAACGAACTGCCCCGCGTCAGTCGGGGGCTGTGGACCGGGAAGGGGGGCTGATCTCCCTGTTCCGCGTGTTGAATTCCCTTGCCAGCCGTCGTAGGCTTGGGCCATGGAGGAGAACTACATAAGAACCCGGAGGGTGTGCCTCGCGCGCAGCGACGATGACCAACAGGCCACCCGCGCCTGCGCCAGCCTCAATGGAATCCAGGGCGTGGTCTCTGCCCGGCCGCTCAACCGGCGGCAGTTGATGCTCAGCTATTCGCTGGAATATCTCAGTTTCGAGCTGATCGAGGCGCTACTCAAGGAGCTCGGCTTCTATCTCGACAACTCCCTGCCGGCGATGATCCGCCGCAATGTCTACCAGTATCTCGAGGATAATGCGCGGGAAAGACTGCGCGTGGACCGCGAGGAGCAGCACCTGGCCTGTGATGTGGATCCGGAAGTCTCCGGGGAATCGCCTGCCGAGCGCTACTGGAACGACTATCACTGAGACGCCTGGCGCTCCCCACCTGCTGCAGAGCGTCGCGTCCTGTAGAAGGAGGATTGCTCATGTCACGTCTGCTTTCACCCCTTGCACTGCTGACACTGTTGCTGCTCACGGCCTGTGCCCGGATCGAGCCACTGGAACCGGAGGAGCGGGCCTTTACCCTGACCCGAGATGCCTGGGTAAAGCCCTGTGAACTGCAAAACTCGACCTTTTCAATGTGGTTCAGCCGCAATTCGGCCTGGTGCCTGCGCTTTGACGAGGCGCCTCAGAACCTGAATCCAGCCTGGAAATTGCCGGCGGGAACCCGTTTGCGGGTACTGGAGAAACGCCGCCTGGCCGGTGTCGATGCGGATTGGCTGCTGTACCGGCTGAAGCCGCCGCCTGGATTGCCGCCCACCCCGGGCGGTCTCTATGTCCGCGATTACATGCTGGAAGTCAATCGGCAGGTGCGCCAGCAGTTGAATCCAGGGGGCTGACCCGGTAGCCCCGCTCGCGCAGGCTGCGGATCAGTCCGTCCGGACCGGCCAGGTGGGCACTGCCGACCAGCACCAGTTCGCGCTCGGGGGTTTTCAGAAGTTCCAGGATCTGTGGCAGCCAGCGACGGTTTCGCTGCACCAGCAGTTCCCGGTACAGGCGTGGCGAGAACGCCCGCATCGGCTGCACGAACAAGTGCTCCAGGCCTTCCAGGTCGCCCTTGCGCCAGGCTTCGATCATGCGCGGAAACTCTCTTTCCAGCGTGCCCAGCTCGGCCAGGGTCTGGCGCAGCAGGCCGTCTTCCTCGCCATCCCCCATGCGCGCAAGAAAATCGATTTGCTGCTGGGGTGTTTCCAGCCAGCCGATGGCCTTGCCGGCCGCCTGTGCCCGGCGGAAGAATAATTCGTCGACCCCCGGCGCATCGACGCCCAGGCGCTGCAGCTCCATCATCGTCAGGCTGATCGAGAGCATCGCCGTGCGATAACCGTCGAAACTATCCAGGGTCTGCCCGAACTGCGCCAACTTGGCCTGCAGCAGTACCCGCGTTTCCGCCGAAATCCGCTGGCTCAGTCGCTCACCGGACGGCAGTCGCAGGGCCTGGTCCATGGCGGTCAGGAATGCGGAATCGCGGGTGGCGGCGATATCGGTTTCGAAGACCAGGCGGCCGGCCTGCTCGAAGGCCCTGTCGAAGGAGTCCGGCAGCGGGTAATCCCGTTGCCGCAACAGGTGCAGGGTGCCGCCGAGATACAGTACCCGCGATCCGTTCTCGACCCGCCATACCGGCCCGTCGGCCAGCAACGAGGAACAGAACAGCAGCAGGAGCCAGGGCAGCAGGCGCAGCGTTTGCATGGTTCAGGAGCCTCTCAGGTCGGCGAGATACTGACGCAGCTCGGTCAGGGCGGGCCGGGGATCGCTCCAGCGGTCTACCTCGTGGCGAGTACGCAAGGGGTGAGGGATGAGGAATTCGAGCAGTCGGCGCAGCTTGAAGCCTTTCGAATATGTGCCGTCTCGGAGTACCAGGTAGAGATGATCGAGGTCGCCGAGCAGCCAGCGCAACCGGCGGCCAATGCGGTAGTGCTCCACTGCCGGGACTGTTTCCCCGCGGCCGATGCGGAAAAGCAGGGCCGGGAAATCGACACCGGCATCGATGGCCAGTTGCAGCGAACCCCAGAAACGCGTGTTGACTTCCATCAGCCAGGGCTTGCCGTTGTCGTCGACGCGGAACTCGACCATCGCGACGCCGTGCCATTCTGCGGCCTCAAGCAGGCGCCGGGCGGCCTCGAGCATGGCCGGATCCAGCGGAGCGCTTTCGCTGAGCACGCTGACACCGCCGGAAGGCGGTTTCTCGCGCAGGCGGCGATGGGAGAAGAAGGTCACCGGCCGGCCCCGGTCGTAGAGGGCGAAGATGCCGGCGCCCCGGCCCGGGATGAAGGCCTGCAGCATGAAGGCATGCTGCTGCAGCCACGGGCTTTGTTGCAAAAACCCCCGCAACTGGTCGCGATCATGGGCGA
>WGBK01000297.1 GCA_015494335.1 Gammaproteobacteria bacterium
TACCACTTCCAGCGCGAGGCGATGCTGGCGGCCATGCGGATCTGTTTCTGGTCCAGCTTGCGCAGTCCCTGGAACCATTCGCGACGGGCGTCGTCCCGGCGATCGACAAAAAACAGTTCCCGGGCGCGCAACAGGTTCGGGTTGGCATCCAGCAGCTTGCGCTCGTCCACCGGCAGGTCGCCGGCAATGGACTGTTGCTGGATGGCGTACTCACGGCCCACGCGATCGGCGGCGAGAAAACCGTAGTAGCTGCCGCGTTTCGCCAGTCGCTCGAACAATTCCCGGGCCTTGCCCTGCTTGCCCGCTTCGTCGTAGGCGCGAGCCAGCCAGTAGACCCATTCCGCCTCGTCGGCCAGGCGCTGCGGCATCGCCCGGATGCTGCGGATCAGCCCGATCCAGTCCTCGTCCCGCAGATTGATGCGGGCCAGCCACAGGTGGACGGTGTCCGTTTTCAGCTTGTCGGGCAACTGCTGCAGCAATTCCTTCGCAGCCGCTCGATGCTGCAGCGCGGCAGAGAGGGCGATGCGCTGGTCGATGCGACCGCGCTGATCGGAATCGAACTTCCGTCGATTGCGCAACGGCTTCCAGTATTCGAGCGCCTTTTCGCTGTCGCGGCGTGCGAGCCGATCCAGGGCATGAAGCATCATCTTGCGGTTGAGCCGGTCATCGGGCAGGCGTTGCAGTTCCTTCAGGGCCTGTTCGGGCTGACGATGCGCCCTGACCCAACGCTCGACCTTCGCCTTTTCGGCCGGATCCTCGAATTTCTTCGAAAGGTAACGGGCCAGCGAGGGGCGACGCGCCTTGAAAGCCTTCTCGATGCGCAGCCATAGCAAGGCGTCGCGATCCCGGCTGCGCTCGAGGAACCAGGCAAAGGGATCGTCGCAGTCATCGGGTTGCGAGTAGCCGCTGAGCCAGCGCTTGCGTACCGCGTCCATCAGGCCATCGGTCTGGCTGGTGCGCAGGCGGGCCAGCAGGTAGCGGCATTCCTGTAAACCGTCCTTGCGCCCGTCGTAGAAGCTCAGGTAGGTCGTCCAGTCCTTGCGTTTGGCCAGCACATCCAGCCATTCGCCGAGCAGACGATAGCGAAAGGGGTATTCCGTGTATCGATCGAGGAATGCCCGCACCTCCCCGGGACTAGCCTGCTTCAGGCGCTTGCGGAAGGCATCGAGGTCGAGATAGGCGGCGATGGGATAGTTTTCGAGTTGGCCGCGAAGCCGGCGGAAGCTATCGATATCGTCTCTTTCCAGCGCCTGTTCGGCGGAGCGGAACTGCTTCCTCTGGCTGTCGAGATCGACGGATGCCCGACCCGGGACTGCAAGCAGCAGCCCCAGCAGGATCAGGGCAAGGTATCGTGTTGGCATTTTTATTGTCGCTTCATGCGGTTACAGATCATTCTAGAAGCGATTTCTTAACTGTTCAAGAGCATTCAGTCGTTGTCGTCCACATCGTCCATGTCCATCTGCCCGGAGAGCCGGCGACGGATATGCGACCAGGACATGCCGATGGCGAGAATCACGGCGATGAGTACCTCGATCACGTAGGTCAGGCTGCGCGAGGCCTCAAGCGAGATCCAGCCCCACTTCCACAGCATGGCGATCAGCAACGCGAACAGTACCAGTGCCAGGCTCATGCCGATGATGCCGAGGGAACGCAGGGTAGCACGCAGGTAGATGATCCATCCGATCAGCAGCAGCACCCCGACAAAGGCCTGTTCGATGCTGATGGACGGGAAAGCGGCTTCGACCCAGTGGTAGTAGGAATAGCCTTCCGGGTTGTAGCTGGCAAAGACGAGTATGGCGGAAAACAGAAAGCGCAGGCCGAAGCTGCCGAAGGTGAATTTCATGCAAGAGGATCCCTGTTGTTTTTTTGACATGGCTCATGGCCGATTCGCTACAAAGGGTAACGGAAATGACCTGCTGCGGGAAGCCTGACGCAGCCCGTTATTGCTCTTTATATTAGTATTTGCTAATATACAATCCTAATATAACAACATTGAGGACTACAGGGCATGAGCAAGCACAACACGGCGGAGGTCATCGACCCCGAGCAAACGGTCCCTGCAACGGACGACCGACTGAGCAACCTGCCCGGCAGCAGCGGGACGCGTGACATCAACCGCATGATGGATCAGCTCGAGGAAGCCATTGGCAAACTCGATCGCAAACTGGCGGCGAGCAACCGCAAGACCCGCAAGGATATCAAGCAGCTGCTGGAGTCGGATGCCGATATCGGCGACAAGGTGGCCGAGATCTACCGGCAACTCGGCCTGGTGGATGCCCGCTTCAGCGACCTGAAAAAGGATTCAACAGAACTCGGTCGCCAGCTCAAATCCCTGCAGCAGCAGATCGAGTCCAGCCGCGAACAAACCCTGGTGGCACTGGCTGATTCGCTGGAAAACCAGGGCGAGATCAATCTCGGGCTGCAGCAGGAGCAGCAGCAACTCATCGAACGCGCCGAGGCCCTGGCGCGCAAGACCACCAGCCTGACCCGCAAGCTGAACAAGAGCATCAAGGACAACAGCCTGGCACTGACCGAACTCGAATCCCGCATCGTGGCGGAGATGGAGCGTATCGCCGAGGCCTCCGAACAACGCGATGGCGAACTGGATCAGCGCCTGCAGCAGCAACGCAGCGATACCGATGAGCAGTTGCAGCAGCATCAGGCCCGCATGCTCAAGCTGCAACGGGTGGACGAGGCACTGGACAAGCGTGCCGGCAAACTGGAAACCCTGACCGGGCAACTGCTCGAGGACAGCGAGGAACTGCAACAGCAGAGCGAAATGCTGACGGTTGCCAGCGAGCGTTTGACCGCCGATCTCGAAGCCCTGCAGCTCAAGAGCGCTCAGCTGGCCGCGGAAAGTCAGCGGCATCGCGGTTTCATCGAGCAACTGCAGCAATCCGGTCGTGAACTCAGCCGGCAGTTGCTGGCCCTCGGACGTCGCGAGGATCGCCGCTTCGTCATCCTTTCCGGTTTTGGACTGTTGCTGCTGGTAGCGCTGGTGACGCTGTTCGGCTATGGACAACTGCAACGCAGCGAGGACAACCTGGCCCTGGATCAACGCGCCATCGACACCCAGAACCAGATCCAGGATCTGCAGGTCCGGGCGCTGAACCAGCAGGCTTCCACCGGGCAGCTGGATCAGGGACTGGCCCAGCTGCAACAGCAGGTGGCCAGCGTCCGCAAGCAGCTGGTCGAGGTCAACGACCAGGTCACTTCCCTCGATGCCCGCATCGCCTATATCGCGCCCTTCCAGCGCTTCGGCGGCGACAATGTCCTGCACGGATCGCAATGGCTGGCCAAACTGAATCCGCAACATTACTCGATCCGCCTTGCCCGGGTCGACAACACGCAGGCGATGTTCGACCTGGTGCAGCGCTACGCTTCCTACCTGCCCGAGCCGGTCGCCTACTATCCGGACGCAAAAGGCGGTTTCGTACTCGTCTACGGAGGTGATTTTGCCGATGCCGGGGAGGTGGAGGAGGCTCTTCGCGCGCTACCCTATTCCCTGAATTTCCATACGCCGCAGCCTATCGCGAACCGCGATATACTGAACGCGATTCGCAGCTGAGGCTGTCAGCCGTCGTAGCGCGCCCCGAACAGGGCGCGCATCTGTTCCCGGTTCAGGCCACGCAGCAGGCGCACATTGCGTTCGGGAATGGCTCCCGGATCGGGTAGGGCCGCCAGGGCCCGCTCCAGCGAATCCTCGCGGATCAGGTGCAGCAGCGGGTACGGTGAGCGGTTGCTCCAGTCGGCGGGGTCGTCTTCACCGAGACTGTCGGCGAAGCGATAGCCGGGATGGAAACTGGCGACCTGGTAGCGTCCCTCCCAGCCTCCGGTCCGCAGCAGCTCATCGACCCGGTCGAGAAAATCGTTGTACTCGGAAAAATCCGCGAGAGCGCGGGACAGAATCAGCAGCGTGGTCTCGGTCTCGGGGTGTTCGTCCAGCCACTGCAGTTCGGATTCCAGCGCCTGCAGCAGGGGAATCTCTTCGTTCTCTTCGGTAACCGCGAAGCGGATTGCGCCTTCCTGCCAGGGCCGCGCGGCGAAGGGGCAGAGTTCCAGGCCCAGCACCACCCGCTCGAACCAGCCGATCACTTCCTTGCGGGCCGTTTCCGCATCGCTCATCGGATTCAGCCCGGGATGCCGCCCAGCGTCAGTCGCTTCGGGTCGAGCAGTCTTCGGAGTTCGTCTTCGGGCAGATCCGTCATTTCCAGCGCCACTTCGAGTACCGGCCGTTGCGCGGCATAGGCGGTCTTGGCGATCTTCGCGCCCAGTTCGTAACCGATCACCGGGTTGAGGGCGGTGACCAGGATCGGGTTGGCCTCGAGGGCGCGCTGGATATTGTCCTCGCGTACCGTGAAGCCGGCCACGGCCTTGTCCGCCAGTACGCGGGCGGCGTTGGCCAGGATCTCGATACTCTGCACCAGGTTGTAGGCAATGACCGGCAGCATCACATTGAGCTGGAAATTGCCGGACTGGCCGCCTACGGTGATCGTGGCATCGTTGCCGATGACCTGGGCACAGACCATGGTCACGGCCTCGGGGATCACCGGGTTGACCTTGCCGGGCATGATCGAGCTGCCCGGCTGCAGGGCCGGCAGCTCGATCTCGCCGATGCCGGCCAGCGGGCCGGAATTCATCCAGCGCAGGTCGTTGGCGATCTTCATCATCGATACCGCCACCACCTTGAGCTGACCGCTCATCTCCACCGAGGCATCCTGGGCGCTGAGGCCCTCGAAGAAATCCTCCTTCGGTGCAAAGGAGATGCCCGTAATCTCCTTCAATACCACATTGAAACGCTGGGCAAATTCGGGATGGGCATTGATACCGGTTCCGACGGCGGTGGCGCCCTGGGGCAGTTTCTGCAGGCGCGTGAGGCTGGACTGGATGCGGTAGCGCCCCTGGCGGATCTGCTCGGCCCAGCCGCCAATTTCCTGGCCCAGGGTGATCGGCATGGCGTCCATCAGGTGGGTGCGGCCGGTGGTAACCACATCAGCGAGGGCCTCGCCCTTGTCGCGCAGGCTCTGCTCCAGGTGATTCAGGGCCGGCAGCAACTGTTCGTGGATCGCCAGGCTGGCGGCGACCTGGATCGCCGACGGAAACACATCGTTGGAGCTTTGGCTCATGTTGACATGATCGTTGGGGTGGACCTCTAGACCGTCGCGGCTGGCGAGGGTCGAGATCACCTCGTTGGCGTTCATGTTGCTGCTGGTGCCGGAGCCGGTCTGGAAGATGTCGATCGGAAACTGGTCGTCCACCTCGCCTTCGATGACCTTGCGTGCGGCGGCGTCGATGGCCTCGGCGATCGATTCGTCAAGCAGGCCGAGAGAGCGGTTGGCATGGGCGCAGGCCAGCTTGATCAGGCCCAGGGCGCGGATCATCTGCCGCGGCAGACGCAAGCCGCTGATCGGGAAGTTTTCCACCGCGCGCTGGGTCTGGGCGCGGTAGAGGGCATCGGCAGGGACCTTCAATTCCCCCATGCTGTCTTTCTCGATTCGGTATTCGTCGCTCATCATGCTGCTCCAAGTCATTGTTTTGACGCGGAATATACCACAGCACCCTGCCCTTCAAGTCGATGTTTTGCGTATTTGAAAATAACTGTTGAGCATAATGGCGAGGATGATAACGCTGCCGGCCAGCACCGAGATCCAGCCCGGGTACTCGTCCAGCAGCCACCAGGCGAGCAGACTGCCGAACACCGATTCCAGCGGCATGAACACCGCCACTTCGGCGGCCGGGATGTAGCGCGGCGCCAGCGAGATCATCCAGAAGGCGATCCCCACCAGCAGGCCGCTGA
>WGBK01000298.1 GCA_015494335.1 Gammaproteobacteria bacterium
AGCTTCCCTAGCGGAGGGGAAGAGTCTCTTCCCGGGGCTTTATCGGGGTCGTGGTTGCCACTGTGTCCCTTTCCGGGCCCCTCGCCCTTCACCGGGTCCGGGAACCCTGCCGGCTCGTTTGCATCGAACAATCTCGATTTGCATTCACTCGTTCCGGGCGCTGTGCAATAATATGCGCCGTTTTTCCGACTTTAACCAAAGGGATCCCCCCATGAGTTTTTTCATCAGTGATGCGATGGCCCAGGCCGCGCCGGCCACGCAGGGCAATCCGATTGCCTCCTTTCTACCGCTTATCCTGCTGTTCGTCGTGTTCTACTTCCTGCTCATCCGGCCGCAGCAGAAGAAGGCCAAGGAGCACAAGCAGATGGTCGAGAGCCTGAAAAAGGGGGATGAAATCGTGACCCAGGGCGGCATCCTCGGCAAGGTCACCCAGGTTGGCGAGAGCTACCTGACGGTGGAAATCGCCGATGGCGTCGAGGTCAAGCTGCAGACCCACGCCATTGCCGCCGTGCTGCCGAAAGGCACACTGAAGAACCTCTGATCACTGAATTCCCATGCTCAATACCTACCCCTTGTGGAAGTACCTGCTGCTGATCGTGGTGCTGGTACTCGGCATCATCTATGCGTTGCCCAACCTCTATGGTGAAGACCCGGCGGTACAGATCTCCCACCGCACCAAGCTGATCAACGAGTCCGAGGTCAAGCACATCAAGGATACGCTGACCAATCTCGGCATCGCCTACAAGTCCATCGAGCAGGGTCCGGGGCATATCCTGATCCGCTTCGGCAACGAGGAACAGCAGCTCAAGGCCGCTTCGCTGATCAAGGACGCGTTGCGCGCCGAGGATAGCCGTTACAGCGTGGCGCTGAACCTGGCACCGGCGACGCCGCAATGGCTGCGTTCGCTGAACGCCCTGCCGATGTATCTTGGTCTCGACCTGCGCGGCGGCGTGCACTTCCTGATGGAGGTGGACATGGACGCGGCGATCAAGAAATCCCTGGAGCGGGTTTCCACCGAGTTGCGCGGCTACCTGCGCGAGAACAAGGTGCGCTATCGCACCGTGACGCTGCAGGACGACAGCCTGGTGGTGCGTTTCGCCAGCCCCGAGGAACGCGACAAGGCACAGGCGCTGCTGGAAGAGGAGTTCCGTGATTTCCTGTTCGACAGCTATGACGACGGTCGCAGCTACTTCCTGCGCATGAAATACAGCGAAAAGGCGCTGAAGGAAGAAAAGGCCTCGGCAGTGAAACAGAACATCTCTACGCTGAAGAATCGCGTCAACGAGCTGGGCGTGGCCGAGCCGGTAATTCAGCAGCAGGGCGAGGATCGCGTCGTGGTGCAGCTGCCGGGCGTGCAGGACACGGTGCGTGCCAAGGAGATCCTGGGCGCCACCGCCACCCTCGAGTTCCGCCTCGTTCAGGGCAGTCTGGCCGAATGGAATGCTGCCGCTTCCAGCGGCAAGATACCGGTCGGCGCCAAGCTCTACAAGCAGACCGACGGTTCGCCGATCCTGCTCAAGCGCCGCGTCATTGTCACCGGCGACCAGATCGTCGGTGCGGCTTCCGGCTTCGACAGCCAGTCGGGCACGCCGAACGTGTCGATCACCCTCAACAGCAAGGGCGCCGACCGCATGAGCAAGGTCACCCGCGACAACATCGGCAAGCCGATGGCGGTGGTGTTCATCGAGGACAAATACGACTTCCGCACGGTCGACGGCGAGAAGAAACGCATCAAGAAAACCGAGGAACGCGTCATCAACGTGGCGACGATCCGCGATCAACTCTCCAAGCGCTTCCAGATCACCGGCCTCGACAGCACCCGCGAGGCTCGCGATCTGGCGCTGCTGCTTCGCGCCGGTGCCCTGCGCGCGCCGATGGTCATCATCGAGGAACGCACGGTCGGCCCGAGCCTGGGCAAGGAGAACATCAAGAAGGGCTTCGAGTCGGTTATCATCGGTTTCTTGGCGGTACTGGTGTTCATGGCGTTGTATTACAAGGTGTTCGGACTCATCGCCGATATCGCCCTGGCTTTCAACCTGGTATTGCTGATCGCTATTCTGTCGCTGCTGCAGGCCACGCTGACCCTGCCGGGTATCGCCGGTATCGTGCTCACGGTGGGTATGGCAGTGGATGCCAATGTGCTCATCTACGAGCGGATACGCGAGGAATTGCGCAACGGCAATACGCCACAGGCGGCCATTTTTGCCGGTTACCAGAAGGCTTTTGGCACCATTGCCGATGCCAACATCACCACACTGATCGCCGCGGTGATCCTGTTCAGTTTCGGTACCGGGCCGATCAAGGGTTTCGCAGTCACGCTGTCGATCGGTATTCTCACTTCCATGTTCACCGCGATCATGGGCACGCGCGCGCTGGTCAATCTGATCTATGGCCGTCGCAACGTCAAGAAGCTGGCCATCTGAAGGAGGCCGTAGAGCGATGAAAAGACAATTCAATTTCATGGGCGGGCGCAAGATTGCGCTGACGCTGTCCACCCTGCTGATTCTGGTTTCTCTCGTCAGCCTGTTTATCCGCGGTCTCAATGTCGGTATCGACTTCACTGGAGGTACAGTGATCGAGCTTGGCTACCCGCAACCGGTGGATCTGCAACCGATTCGCGATACCCTGGCCAAGGCGGGTTATGGCGATGCCATCGTGCAGCATTTCGGCAGTGCCAAGGAAGTACTGGTGCGGCTGGCGCCACGAGAGGGGCAGGACAAGGCCGAGGTCAGTTCCCAGGTCATCCAGTTGCTGCGACAGCAGGCCGGTAATGTCGATGTCCAGGTGCGGCGCGTCGATTTCGTGGGACCGCAGGTAGGCGAGGAGCTGCGCGAAGACGGCGGCCTGGCCGTGCTCTATGCGCTGATTGCGATCCTGATCTACGTCTCGTTGCGTTTTGAATATCGTTTCTCCCTGGGTGCTGTGGGCGCCTTGATCCATGATGTAATCATTACCCTGGGCGTGTTCTCCATACTCCAGCTGGAGTTCGATCTGAGTGTGCTGGCGGCGATCCTGGCAGTGATCGGATATTCCCTCAACGACACCATCGTGGTATTCGATCGCATCCGCGAGAACTTCCGCAAACTGCGCAAGAAGGATCCTGTCGAGGTAGTCAATATCTCCATCAACGAGACCCTGTCTCGCACCTTGATGACCTCGGCAACCACTCTTCTGGTGTTGTTCTCCCTGTATGCCTTCGGCGGCGAGGTCATTGCATCCTTTGCGTTGGCCCTGATCATTGGTGTTTTCGTGGGTACCTATTCATCGATCTATGTGGCCAGCTCCACGGCCCTGATGATGGGCATCTCGCGCATCGACCTGATGCCCCCCGAGAAGAACGACAACGAAGCCGAGGCCCGTCCCTGACAGGGAGCCGACCATCGGTTTTAAGGCGGCCTCGAGGCCGCTTTTTTGTGAGGCTCTGATCCATTCATGCCACGGATTTTCTCATGCCGCGGCTTCCTGCCGCCGGGTTCAAATTCGATTGGCCCAGACCGCAACAACCGGGTCGGAGTCCTTTCGCTGTCCGTAGCGGCGATCCTCGACGGGGCGCGGCCGTCCGCACAGTGAGCTGCTGCCGTAGTTGGAAAAGCCACCTTGCCTGCGCAGCCAGGTCAGCACCAGCCCTGGTCGCTCGTAGAGCGTGATCTGTTCCCATATGTGGATCACCTTCTGTGCCAGGAAATGATCGCTGAAGCTGATGATCAATCGCCCTCCCGGCTTCAACACCCGGTAAATCTCGTCGAACAGCCGCTCGGGGTTGCAGACATACTCGATGGCTGCATGAACCAGCAGCGCATCGAAACTTGCATCGGACCAGGGCAGGGGGTGGCTGCCGTTGACATTGAATACCCGGCGATGTCGGCATATGGGGTTGTGTTCCAGTTCGATGGCGTTGAGGCCCGCGCAGTGGATTTCCAGGTCGTCGATGTTGGCCTCCTGCAACGGGCTGTGTACCCCGGCCATCAGGTCGAGCACCCGTGAGCCGGGGCGGATCTGCAGACGGTAGAGACGGGAGACTTCGGTCAGGGCCACCCGGTCCCAGAAAGGGGTCAGCGAGGGTTCGCGGAAGAACTCGGCATCGTCGCCCGGGTCCCGTCGCTCGTAGGGCCGGTCTTGCCAGAAATCGGTTTCGGCCTCCTTCAGGTGATCCTGCATGCCGGGTCCGGGCAGGCTGAGCCAGTGCCGCAGGGACCGAATGCCTGCATGGACTGTCGAAGTCGAGCTTTCCGGCCTCAGTATCAACCGCAACGGCTTGTCCGCCAGCGGATGATTGAAATCGACATGGATGCGGGAAGGCTCGAGATGGATCACGCGGCCCCAGGCCTCGGCGGGAATTTCGTTGCCGATACCGTCGAAACAATGCCGAGGATAGAAACGCCCCAGGGC
>WGBK01000299.1 GCA_015494335.1 Gammaproteobacteria bacterium
CCCAGACGCACTTCATCCACGCTCACGGGTTCCACCGGTTGACCATCGGCGGCAACCACCTTCAACTTGAGGCCGGGAATACGCAGGTCGAAAAAGGTCATGGCTGATGCATTGATGACACGCAGGCGCAGCTTCTCGCCGGGCTTGAACAGGCCCAGCCAGCCATCGGAGGGCGTGACGCCGTTCATCAGGAAGGTGTAGGTATAGCCGGTGACATCTGAAAGGTCGCGCTGGCTCATGCGCATGCCGTTCCACATCTTACGTTGGGACCAGGTGGCATCCAGCCCATTGCGTTCGATATCCCGCATCAGGTCGGCGTGGGTACGTTCCGAGACATTGTAGTAATGGCTCAGTTTTTTCAGCTTGGCATAGACATCCGACGGATCCTCGTCGGTCCAGTCGGAAAGCAGGATCGTATATTCGCGATCGTATTCGAAGGGTTCTGGTTCGGACGGATCGACGATGATGGCGCCATACAAACCGGTCTGCTCCTGGAAACCGGAATGACTGTGGTACCAGTAGGTGCCACTCTGCAGCAACGGAAAGCGGTAGGTGAAGGTTTCGCCCGGGGCAATACCGCGAAAGCCGTCGGCCACATCCGGCACGCCATCCATTGCACTGGGCAGAATGATGCCATGCCAGTGAATGGAACTGGGTTCCTTCAGATGATTGGTCACGCGCAGCGTAACCGTGTCGCCCTGACGAAAACGCAGCGTGGGCGCAGGCAGGGATCCGTTGACCGTAGTGGCCACGGCTGGAGTACCGGTGAAATTGACGGTCTGTTCGCCGATCGCAAGATCGAAGACCTGTCCGCTAAGGGTTTGCGGCCCACTGCGCGCCTGGCGCACGGCGGCATTGAGCAGGGAGGGCTTGAAGCCCAGGCCCGCCATCAGCGCGCCGGCGGTTGCGCCGAACACGAAACGGCGGCGCGACAAGTGAATGGTCTCTCGACCTTGGGGTAGTACCTTCATGTATTTGACCTCTGTAGCTTGGTGCAGAGCACCGGAAACCGGATGAAACCGGTCAACAGCAGTCCGTCGATATCACGCGCAGGGGCGCGGACGGACTCGAGAGGTCAGGCCTGGGGTGGGCGTTGCAGCAGGTCGGGGTATCGGGTTGTCAGGCGGGCATCGGAATGCAGCAGCCTGACCACGAGCAGCGCGGCTCGCGGGGAAGGCGACAGGGAGGAAGAGGGAAACAGGTTGAGACCGGAGAATCCGCTGCAACCCTGCATTTCCGGGCAGGGTATCGGCGACGAGGGTTGATTGCAGGGGGTCGGGTCGGACACGGACAGGTTATCGTTCAGGTCCCCGCCATCGTCCGCCATCATCTGCAGGCAGGCCGGAGACATGGACGCCTCGCCTGCATCCATGGCCATCGCGCCCTGCATCGGCGCAAGGGCCATTGCCAGCATCAAAAGCCAGGATAGATATCTGTGTATCGCGTTACGCATGCGGCGTAGGGCCTGCTGCTCCAGTCGTGTTTTCCGGTTGCCCGCTGCGGGTGGCGGCAACTCGAATTCAATGCCTTTGAACCTGGCACGGGCCGAAAGTTTCCGTCAAGCGGGAAAAACTTGCAAGCCTGGTGTCTCGCAATGCGGTTCCGGCCGCCCTTATCATCGTGCCTTTTCCAGGCAGTGGTTGCTGATGTGGATACCGCCATCGGCACCTGGGGCCGTGTCCAGGCATTGCTCGGCTGGCTGGCAATCATAGGCTACGCGATCGGAATCGCCGGGCATCAGGCGGACCACCAATCGCCCTTTCGGCCCATGGACCTGGCTGGTTCGGTATCCCGGCGCAACGGCATCGAGACGGCGAACAGGCCGGTCATGAGCGATATGGAATCGTCCAGCTCCGTCAGTTCTTTGCGAATAACGATACTCCGGACCGGCAGCCACCACATAATCGCGCCAACCCACCAGCGTGACCAGAGCGTCGGCGACCGGTTTGCCGGAAACGCAGTCGCGCAATTCGCCGGAAACGATGGTCTGCCCGCTTTCGCATCCGACCAGCAGCAGTGCTGCGCAGAAAAGTCCGGCCTTGCCGGGTAAGGTCATGCCTGTTCTCCATTCATGTCGGGAGATTGCGGGAATCGATGGAACCCCCTGCGGGTATACTGGTCGCTACAACGCATTCCCTTCAACCCTTGCAGAGGAAAAACACCATGCCGAAATTTGCCTTTTCCGTCCGCGTCGAGCAGTCCATCGACGATGCCATCGAAACCCTGAAATCCACGCTGATGAACCATCATCTCGGCATCGTCAGCGATGTCAATGTCGCCGGCATCGTCAAGAACAAGCTGGGTGGAGACATGCCTGCCTACCGCATTCTCGGCGCTTGCAACCCGAAGATGGCCAAGACCATGATCGATGCCCTGCCCGAAGCCGGTGCGCTGCTGCCCTGCACCATCGTTGCCCGGGAGACCGAGGGCGGCACCGCATTCGACTTCATGGATCCGGTAACGGTCCTGGGCATCGCCGGCAACTCGGTAATGGACCAGGTCGCCACCGAAGCCGCGGAAAAGCTCAAGGCTGTGGCCGCCGATTTGAGCTGAAATACTACGCGATCGATACCAGGGCAGGACGAGTGAGGTCGGCGCGGTCAGTGAACGCGTCAGGCTTCGAAGTGCCCCTCGTCCTTGTCCACGCCCGTGACCCCGGCAACAATCTCCTGCGCCCGCGGCAAATCCTCGTCATGCAGCAACCAAAGCTCGGGCCAGGTCTCGAAGGGCGACAGGTCGCCCACCGCGCTGCTGGAAAACTCGTTGCGGACCACCGTTTCTATGCCTTCCGCCTCAAGCAGGTTCTTGATATTGAACAGGATCAGCCGGTTCTCGTGGGTGAATATCTTGATCATGCCCGGCTGCCCTGCATCGTTCAGTCCTCGAAGCGGTAGTGCTTCGACAGGTACTCGGTAATCTTCCAACGGCATTTCATGCCCCTGGGGAAGGTCACCAGGTCGCCACGGCCGATCTCGACGGGCTCCCCGTTCTCGGGGGTGACGATGGCCCGCCCCTCGAGGATGTAGCAGACTTCCTGGCGCGGGTATTCCCAGGGGAATTCCGAGGGCTCCTTCTCCCAGATCGGCCACTCTTCGACGCCGAGGACATCGAGCTTGCCGGGTGCCGGGTTGTGTTCGTACAGTATCTGATCGATCATTTCATGCCTCTCGATTCCTTGATCTTTTCATAGGCGGCGCGAATCTGCCGCGTTTTTTCGGTGGCGTCGCGGATCATCTGCTCGGGCAGACCCTTGGCTACCAGCTTGTCGGGATGGTGTTGCGACATCAATCGGCGATAGGCCTTCTTGACCTCGCTGTTGCCGGCCTCTCGACCGACGCCGAGTATGGCGTAGGCATCGTCCAGCGACATTCCGGCACCGCCGGTTGCGCGGCTGCCTGCGCGTCCGAAGCCGGCCTGGAACATCTGTTCGAGACGTCGGAACTGGCTTTCCGGCACCCCGAGGCGCTCGCAGATGTGCAACAGCACCTGTTCCTCGGCAGGGTCCATGCGGCCGTCGGCATAGGCCGCCTGCAGCTGGATCTCGAGAAAGGCCTGCAACAGGGTGCTGCGCCGGTTGAGTTCGTGGCGGAACTGGTCGAGCACCTCGTCGAGGGGAAAATGCGCCGACTTGCCCTCGTTAAACAGGCGCTTGGCGGTTTCGCGCATTTCGCCGTCGAGCCCCATCTGCTGCATCACCGCTTCGGCGAGACGGATCTCGTCACGGGTGACCTTGCCGTCGGCCTTGGCAATATGCCCCATCACCGAGAAGGTGGCAGTGAAAAAGGCCGCCTGCACCCGCTCCTGATCGCCGCGTCCGAGGCTCTCGTCGCTCAGCACCGAACCCAGACCCTTGTCGAAATTGTGCCCGAAGGCGATGCCCAGCAGCGCGCCCAGCGGCCCGCCGAGCATGAATCCGAATGCGCCTCCGAGCGCCTTGCCCCACCAGCTCATGTCATGCCTCCGGTTTCTGCAAAAGGAACAGTTTGTAGATCTTGTACTTGGCGAAGCTGCGGGCGTTGCGCTCTCCGGACAGGTACTTGTGATCGATCTTGTCGAGTTTCTTGCGGAACTTCCAGGTGAACAGCTTCGACAACAGCGGGCGATTGGCCTTGAAGGTGTAGCCGATCAGCTTCATGGTCGGCAGGATCAGCTCGCGACCCATGCGGTCCACCAGATCCAGGTTGGGCGCGGTACGATCGGTGATGTTGTCCTCCGCCCGCACGGCCAGGCCGGAGGCTTCGAGGACTTCGAGAAAACGATCGTAGCGGTGGCCGCCGCCGATCACTGACTTCCCCGGCGCATCGGTCTTGAAGAAATCGCAGATCAGGATGTACCCCCCCGGGCGCAGCAGCGACTGGGCGCGTAGCAGTACCGTATCCAGGTCGATGTACTGAAAGCTCTCGCTGAACATCACCAGGTCGAAGGGTGCCTCGCCCGAGAGATCCACTTCCTCGAAACGACCCTGGTGGATGCGGAAGTCGGGTCCGGCCTGCTTCTGCGCAGCCTCCGTCAGCAGAGGGCTCGGCGAAACCCCCTGCACCTCGTAGCCGCGGGCCAATAGTTCCGAGGCCAGTCCGCCGGCACCGCAGCCGACATCGAGAATACGCCGGACGCCTTGCGGGATATGACCGATCAGGTAGTCCGAATAGCGCTTCTGGGCCGCGGGCAGGTTGCGGATATCGAGTTCGAGATCGTCGTCCCACAGCCCGTAGTGCAAATCCTTGCTGCCGAGAAAGAAGTGGAACAGGTTGAGCCCGGCAACCAGGCCGACCTCCTTGGAATCCACGCGGGGTCTCTTTGCCATTATGCTGAATCACCCTGCTTGAAATAGCGGGCCAGATCGGCCGC
The DNA here is from genome assembly GCA_015494335.1 of Gammaproteobacteria bacterium. Lineage (GTDB taxonomy): Bacteria > Pseudomonadota > Gammaproteobacteria > S144-22. Next base: position 4,849 of record WGBK01000299.1, read on the forward strand.
GCCAATACAGAATACGCCATCGCCCCCGCGTTCGAAATCGATCCAGGTCAGCGGCAGATCCGGGTATTTATCCATCATCGCCGCCTGGGAATTGCCGACCTCGACCACCAACAGACCGTCTTCCTCGAGCCAGTCCGGGGCCTCGCGCAGCATGCGCTCGACCAGCAGCAGGCCGTCTTCTCCGGCAGCGAGACCGAGGCGAGGTTCGGCCTGGAATTC
>WGBK01000300.1 GCA_015494335.1 Gammaproteobacteria bacterium
ATCGGCCCCCATCAGCCAGCAGAAGATGCTGTGCGAATCCTCCTCGCGCAGCAGCCGCAGCGTTTCCACGGCCCAGGAAGGGCGATCGCGATCGATCTCGACGCGGTTGATGCGAAAGCCCGGCTCGTCCGCCAGCGCCAGCTCCAGCATGCGCACGCGCTGCTCCGGGCCGGCGCCCGGCCGGTCGCGATGTACCGGGCGGTGACAGGGAATGAAATCAACGACTTGCAGGCCAAAGGCGTCCCGCACGCTGCGCGCCAGCGCGAGGTGGCCGAGATGCACCGGATCAAAGGTGCCGCCGAACAGGCCGCGCAGGGGCGGCGTGGATTCAGGGACGGGTATGGCCGTCACCGAACACGACGTATTTCTGGCTGGTCAGTCCTTCCAGACCCACCGGGCCGCGCACATGGATCTTGTCGGTACTGATGCCGATCTCGGCGCCCAGGCCATACTCGAAACCATCGGCAAAGGCTGTGGAAGCGTTGATCATCACCGAACTGGAATCCACCGCGGCGAGGAAGCGGCGGGCGCGGCTGAAGTTCTCGCTGACCATGCTGTCCGTATGGTGCGAGCCATAGCGGTTGATATGCTCGATCGCGGCTTCCATGTCCGGCACAACGCGAATCGACAGGATCGGCGCCAGGTACTCGGTGCTCCAGTCTTCCTCGCTGGCCGGCAGCATCGAGGGCAGGATCTCGCGGCTGCGCGGACAGCCGCGCAATTCCACACCCTTCTCCTCGTAGGCGGCCGCAAGGTCGGGCAGCAGCGTCTCGGCCACGCCTTCGGCCAGCAACAGGGTCTCCATCGCGTTGCACACGCCGTAGCGTCGGGTCTTGGCGTTGATGGCGATGGCCTTCGCCTTGTCGAGATCGGCCTGGTCGTCGACATAGACATGACAGATGCCGTCGAGGTGCTTGATCACCGGAATGCGGGATTCGGCCGCGACGCGTTCGATCAGTCCCTTGCCGCCGCGGGGGATGATGACGTCGACATGCTCCTTCATCCGCAGCAGGGCGCCGACTGCGGCACGGTCGGTGGTTTCGACCACCTGCACCGCCGCTTCCGGCAGTCCGGCCTGCTTCAGCCCCGCCTGCACGCAGCCGGCGATGGCCTGGTTGGAATGAATCGCCTCCTTGCCGCCGCGCAGGATGCTGGCATTGCCCGATTTCAGGCACAGCGCCGCGGCGTCGATGGTCACATTGGGACGCGATTCGTAGATGATGCCGATGACGCCCAGGGGCACTCGCATCTTGCCGACCTGGACACCCGAGGGGCGGTAGTCCATGTCGGTGATCTCTCCCACCGGGTCGGGCAGAGCGATGATCTGGCGCAGGCCCTCGATCATCGCGTCGATGCGCTCGTCGGTGAGTTCGAGACGGTCCAGCATCGCCGCATCGAGACCGTCGGCCCGGCCCTGCTCCAGGTCGCGTCGATTGGCTTCCCGAATGGTTTCGCGCCGGGATTCGAGCTGTCCGGCGATGGCCTGCAGCGCCTCGTTCTTGACACCCGGCGCCGCCATGGCCAGTTCCGCCGAAGCCTCGCGCGCGCGGCGGCCCAGCTGTTGCATGTACTCTTCGATGGATTCGGATATCACGGCATTCATGGTAGTGACTCTCTAAAAGGGAATTCAGGCGGCCTTGAGGCGCAGTCCGCTCAGCACGCGCACGATCTGGCGCACCAGGCGCCAGTCGTCCCCGGGCCCGGCGGACTGCTGGCCCTTGCTGATGCGGTCCAGACTAGCACAGCTCTGCAACAGACGCTCGAGGGCGGGCAGCGAAAACCGCGGCAGGGCCGCCTGGTACAGTCGCTGCTTGCTCTGCCAGATGCGCAGTTGCGACCACAGGCCCGGTGTCAGACCGCCCTGTTGCTGCGCCGATTTGAGCCGCAACAGGTTGGACACGACACTGGTCAGGGCATATTGCAGCTGCACCGTGGACAGGCCTTCCTGGATCAGGCTGTCGACGATGCGGAAGGCGCGCCGGGCATCGCCGGCCAGGCAGGCATCGACCAGCAGATACTGGCTGTAGCGTGCGCTGCGACCGACCGCGTCGCGGATGGTCGCTTCGTCGATCTGCGCGCCTTCGCCACAGCTCAGGCGCAGCTTCTCCAGTTCCTGGGCCGTGGCCAGCAGATTGCCCTCGGTCAGATCGGCGAGATAGGCCGCGGCGGCCTCGTCCAGCTGCAGATCCAGCCCTCGCGCGCGCTGGCGTATCCAGCCCGGCAGCTTGTCCGGGTACACCGGCTGCAGTTCGCAGACCTCGCCGCTTTCGCGAATCGCCTTGAGCCAGGCGCTCTTCTTCGCCGCGGCATCGAGACGGGCGGTAGTAACGATATACAGCGTATCCTCGGGCGGCTGTCGGCACAGCTCGGTAAGCACCTTGGCACCCGTCGTGCCCGGGCGGCAGCCCGGCAGGCGCAGGATCTGCGCCTTGCGGCTGGCGAACAGGGACAGGTTCTGGCCATCCTCGAGCAGGCCGTTCCAGTCGAACTGTTGTACATTCTCCACCACCTGCTGCAGGATCTCCTCGTAACCCTGCTCGCGCAGCAGGTTTCGCGCTGCATCCAGCCAGTCGCGCAGCAACAGCGGCTCGTCGCTGGCGACGAGATAGATCGGGCGGGGCTGGGTACCGAGGCTTTGGGGCAGCATGGATTCACGGCTGATGGAAACGACCGTCAATGCTACCACAAAGCGATCCTGTTCCCGCCCGGCTTGATAAATTGCCCCGGATCACCACCTTGCAAGCCTGTCCTGGCTAGTATCGGCGGCCTGGTCGCCATAGTTTCCGACATCCCCCTGGGCGGCAAGATCCGGGAAATGCTGCTCTCCGGCTTCAGCGCCGCCGGCCTGGCCTGCCTGTTCGGCCAGCTGATGAAGCTGTGGTTCGGGGTGGAAATCTGATGATCGGCGGGTCACTGGTGCCGCCCATGGCACTCGGAATGATCAGAAGCTATTGGCTATTGAAGGAAAGGAGGAGGTAGAGCGAAGCAGGAGGCCCAAGCCGAGGAGCAATTCCGTGACCTCCCTAGTTGGCGAGTATGCCGAAAACGCAGGAGCGGTTTTCGGTCCTTGGCTTCGCAGCATAAGCACATCCCTGTGCAAAAAAAACCCTCGGAGAGACCCGAGGGTTGAATCCTGCTTTCATTGAGTGCATCCAGCCAGGCTTCCTGCCTGTCACGCCTTGCCTTGTCCCGGCAACGGAAGGAAACTTCCTGTTTCTGCGTATCCTTTGCCTCTTTCCCTGTAGGCACGGTGCATATTCTAGGGATTGCCCGTAGAAAACCTAGCGAAAAAGTTGACCATTGGCGTAGGGGAAAACCGCGCCCAAATGTAGGAATTTTCCTACAGCATCAGATGTCGCGCAGGCCATCGGACGGCTCTATGGACGAGGCCCGAATGCCGCCCAGCACCGCGGCCGTGGCCGCCACGCCCAGGGTCAGCGCCAGGGCCCAGAAGAAATGCTGGGGCAGCAGGTAGCAGATGGCCTGATCGATACCGAGGCTCGGGGCCAGCAGGCGGTTGATGCTCTGCTCGGCCAGCAGATACATCAGCACCGCCAGCAACCAGCCCAGCACCCCGGTATAGAGGGATTGCAACACCGGGAACAGGATGATCTTGCCGCCCTGAAAGCCGATCAGGCGCAGAATCGACAACTCCTTGCTCTTGCGATCGACATTGGCCCACAGGCTGGCTCCGAGGGAGAAGGAAAAGCCGACCGCGCCCACCGTGGCGATGATCCAGAAGATGATCGACAGGTTGCGGTCGATGGACTTGACGCTGCGGATCTCGGCGATGCGTGCCTTCACATCGACGCCCTCGGCCTGCAACTCGTTCACCAGCGGCTCGACATCGTCGATGCTTCGGGCATAAAGTCGGAATGCCGGGTAGACATGGCCTTCCTTGTCCTCGCTGCCGGCCCAGTCCAACTCGGGCACCGCGCGGCCGTCCTTGAAGGCTTCGCTGGCCAACAGCAAATCCAGGCTGACGAAGGCCACCTGGCGACTGGTCACCTCGGGCGGCGTGACCGCCAGCACCTTCAGCGGCAGATGCACCCGCTCGCGCTTGCCGCGGAACTGCCGCGCCAGGCTGCCGTCGATGGTATCCCCGGCCGCAACCTGCAGCTTGCGCGCAATCGCGTCGCTGAGCACGACCTGCCGATACCCCACCGGAATCGCCACAACCCGGCGCATCAGCGGATCGCCTTGTGCGGTGGCAATGAGTTCGGTGGACTGGATACGCCGGGCGTTTTCGCTCTTGAGCTGGATGGTCGCGGCGAGGGCGCGGGTGCGCGGGATCACGAAACCAACCTCCTCGCGCTTCGCCATGCGTCGGAACCAGTCCTCGTCAAAGCGCCCGCTGCCGACGGAACGGATCTCGCGGTTGGTCGGGTTTTCGATGAGCTCGGTGAGCATCGAGTTGACGATACCGAACTTGAGACCGAACAGGATCATCATCGGCGCCAGTACCGAGGCCAGGGCCAGCACGAAACAGCCGGACATGCGCCACTCGTGGCTGTAGTCGCGCAGGCTCAAGGTGACGATGTTCTTGAACTGGGCCATGGATCTCAATCGTGGAAGGTGGACTGGTACACCTTGCCGCCGTCCACCACCTCGGCTTCCTGGTGCAGGCTGCGCAGGTCCATCTTGTAGACATGGGCCCAGTCGTGGCTGGCGATGATCAGGGTGATATCCAGGCCCTTCACCAGCTCCATCACCACGGCCATGATCTTGCGCGCGGTGATCGGGTCCAGCGAGGCCGTGGGTTCGTCGGCGAGCAGGATCTTCGGCCGGTGCGCGAGGGCGCGGGCAAAGGCCACACGCTGGCGTTCGCCGGCGGAGAGCAGCCCCGGGAGCTTGTCGAGCTGGCGATGGATGCCCATCACCCGGGAGATAGATTTCACCGTGTCATCCTCGGGCAGGCCCAGCAGCTGTCGCGGCAGCTCGATATTCTCGCGCACGGTCAGGTAGGGCAGCAACCCACCCTGCTGCAGGACATAGCCGATGTGCTGCTTGCGCAGCAGCGAAAGCCGGTTCTGCTGCTTGCGACGCCACAGCTCCTGTACATCCAGGGGGTCGGATTCGGCATCGGCGCGCATCTCGAAGCGCTCGGCCTCGTCAGGATGCAACACCAGCGCCAGCAGATCGAGCAGGGTACTCTTGCCGCAACCGCTGTGCCCGACCAGGGCGACATGCTCGCGCGGCAGGATATCGATCTTCGGCACCACCAGGCGAAAACCCGCGCCCTCGGCAAGGCGCGACTTCACCACCTGACGCAGTGAATAGATGGGGGTCATCGACGGCGTTCAGGGCAGCAGGTCGAGTACGACCGGGAATACCGAACTGCCGTTGACCGGGCCGCCGCCGGGCGTGACCCACAGATCGGTGTGATCGTGCAGGGCCTGGTAGTAGTTGATCTTGCTCTCGAGCCGGTTCATGAACTCGATCTGCTCCTTGGCCGACCATTCCTCCCAGCGCGCCAGGCTCAGGTTCATGACCTCGCCGGTATAGGGCAGATCCTCGATGTACTCCCGCATGTAGCCGAGATCGGCCAGGTTGCCCTCGCCACCGACGACGTTGCCGG
>WGBK01000301.1 GCA_015494335.1 Gammaproteobacteria bacterium
GCCTGGCGTAGTTCCAGCACCTCGTCCTGATCGATGTCGTCCGCCAGGGCGGGGCCCGTCGCCAGAGCCAGGCCGAGCAGGGCGCAGCTAGTCGTCCCAGCGGCCCACGCCGGGAATCCGTACCTGATGTTCATCATAGTTGCCTCGTTCTGCCCCGACATGGCAGGCCTCGCAGCGGCTGAAGCTTCCGACATCCGGGTTGTCCAGCACCAGCCGAGGCGGGATTTCGTGATGCTTTCGCAGAAAGTAACGAGTCTCCGTAAAACGCAAGGGTGCATCAACCCCGAGTGAACGGGCTACATGTGGTGCCCGGCCGATGGGGCTGCGATCGGCTGCATTGGCGGTCAGGTAATCGGTGATGTGCCGGGTCGTTTGGGCGTCCAGCTCGGCGTTCTCTCCGAAATGATCGTCCAGCCCTGCCATGATCCGGTGCCATGAGGCGGCCGGGAGCATGCCCGGCGGATAGGCCAGATGACAGGCACCGCATTCTTCCAGGTATTGGGGGTCGTCTGCTGGACGGAAATCCACCCGGACGGGCAATAAGCGGCTGAAGCCCCCCTCATCATCGTCGTCATCCTCGTAGGCGCAAGCCTGCAGGGACAGGCTCAAGGCTGCAGTCAGCGTCAGGAAAAGGATCAGGGGGATATTGGTTATTCGGATCTTGTTCATCGTGGGTTCTCCGTTACAGGGTGTTCAGCCATTGCAGGATGTCCGCCTTTTCCTGGGCCGTGCATTCACGGCCCCAGGTCCATTTGCAGTTGCGGCGGAACCACTTCTCGACCTTCTTCGGATCGGTGAGACGCTTCGGGTTCCCCGAAGGCGCCATGGGTGCGATGGGCTTGTGGGTGCGTCGGTGGCGCCCGGGTCGGCGCAGATCCCTGCCGTGACACTGGGTGCAGTTCCTGCCCCGGATGCCAGACCGGTTCCAAAGCGATCGGCCACGCTCCGCCGATGGCGTCTCCTGGGCGGCGGTGAGGTAGTGGGTCAGCACCGTCTGGCGGTTCGCGGCGGCGCTGGCGGCTGACATCAGAAACAGCAGGGCGGTGCAGATGCGAATGGTGGTCATGTCATTCGTCCTCCAGGCGTTTGCGACCGTGCCACATGGCGGCGATCAGGTTTTCATGGTGAAGCAGGCTGGCCCAGAGCACGCCGGCCACGTGCAGCGCGACCAGGAACAGGGTGAAGTTGGCGAAGAACTCATGTATTTCCTCACCCGCCTCGGCGAGCCATTCCGGAGAGCTGCACAGCCAGGCCGCCAGCGGACCGGCGCATTCGCCTGCGCCATAGACGAGCAGGCCGGTGAGCACCGTGAGGGCTACCGAGAGGAGCAGGGCGATCACCATGGCGCCGCCGGCCGGGTTGTGCCCGATATAGCGCCGTGCCTGGCCGGCGAGTTCGTCCTTCAGGTAGGCGATCGCCTCTGACGGCGGCCGCACGAAGTCGGAGAAGCGCGCATGCCGGGTGCCGATGAAGCCCCACACCGCCCGGAACACCACCAACCCGCCTGCGACGTAACCTGCCCAGGCGTGCAGGGAAAGGAAATCATCCTCGGTGAGGTAGGCGACGAAGAAGGCCGTCACCAGGGACCAGTGGAAGATCCGGACCAGGGGATCCCAAACCTCGATCTCGCGTGTCATGACAATTGCTCCTGTTCTCGTTCTCTGGCTTGCAGCCTAGCGGGGTAAGCTGAAAGCAGGCTGAAAGGCTGCGTCATTCGAACAGGCGGTCGATCGGCCTCTTTCCTCGATTACGGGGCTGCTGTGTGGGGGAACGAAAAGATGTCGATACTGGCGCGCCGCAGATCATGCCGAGGCGGTCTCCTGTCGAATATATTCCGCCGCTTACGGAGGGGTCGGGAGAGGGCAGACCCAGACTGTGCGGCTGTCGCCAGGGTGAATCCATCGAAGTCGTTTTGCTATACTCTGACTAGTCTAGTCAGAATAGAGGTGCATCATGCGTCATTGGCAAATGCAGGAGGCCAAAGCGAAGCTCTCCGAGGTCATCAAGGATGCCGAGCGCGAAGGCCCGCAGGAGATCACGCTGCACGGCAAGCCGGTGGCCGTCGTTTTGTCGCGCGAACACTACGAGCGGCTGACTGGCACGGGTGAATCGCTGGCGGCCTTCATGCGTCGCTCTCCGCTCTATGGGGTCGATGAGGTCGACCTTGAGCGGGACAAAAGCCTCACGCGCGAGATCGAGCTTTGAGCTACCTGGTCGATACCAACGTCCTGTTCGAATTGCGCCGCAAGGAACCGAACCCGAGGGTAGTAGCATGGTTCGAGGAACAACCGGCAACCACCCTGTACATCAGCGTGCTGACTCTCGGGGAGATACAGAAAGGCATCGAGGCGCTCCGCAAAAGCAAGCGCAAACTCAAGCTGCTGGATTGGCTCGATACCGAGTTGCCAGCATTTTTCGCAGGGAGGATTCTGCCCATAGATGAGGAAGTGGCAGATCGCTGGGGTCGGTTGCTCGCTGCTGCAGGGCGTCCCCTCCCAGCCATCGACAGCCTGCTGGCTGCCACCGCCCTGACGCATGGCCTGGCACTGGTCACCCGTAACGTGGATGACTTTCCTCACCCCGATCTTGAGATCATCAACCCTTGGGAAACATGATGAGTCAAGCCCCGCATCGCGAATTCAGCCAATGACCGCATACAGTCCTGTGGGGGTTGCTCGGCACATCCCTGTGCCTCGCCCTTCGGGCCGCTGCTGCGCGGCGTTCGGCGGCGCTCCCGGCGCTGCTCGTCGAACCCCGAACGGGGGTTCTCATCCACCCCGCCTGAAATGACGAAGGGCCACCCGATGGGTGACCCTTCGTCATTTGGTGGATGCGTCTCTCGCTACAAACCTTCGCTTACGAGAAGAATGACGACGCCTTTTTGCATGGCCAGATCCGTCCCCCGCTCGTGAGGGCGATTGGCAATAAACACGCTTATTGAATTCGCGCGGTCCCTCGCAAGCAATGGGGATCTTGACAGACTGTTGCTTTGCGGTAAGATAGTAATAACTTACTAACTTGGAGTTGCACCATGACCCCCCATCCCGGGCACATGCCGGCAGAAAAACGCCGTGCCGTTACGGTTGAAACGGTTTTGGAGCTGGCTGCAGAGCAGAACCCAGGCGAAATCACGACCACCGTGATTGCCGAGCGCATGGGTGTTACGCAGGGCGCACTGTTCAGACACTTCCCGAGCAAGGATGCGCTTTGGCAGGCGGTGATGGAATGGGTTGCCGAGCGCCTGATGCGGCGCATCGAACGTGCCGCAGCCGATGTCGATTCTCCCTTGGCCGCGTTGGAGGCGATGTTCATGGCACACGTGGAGTTCGTCGCCGAACACCCCGGAGTGCCCCGATTGTTGTTCGGAGAACTGCAGAAAGCCGAAACTACTCCGGCCAAACGCATGGCCCAGACCTTGATCCGGCGTTACGGAGAACGATTGCGGGCGCTCCTGGAGCGCGGCAAGGCCTGCGGGGAGCTCGATCCGGAGCTGGATGAA
>WGBK01000302.1 GCA_015494335.1 Gammaproteobacteria bacterium
CCTCCCACTGCAGCCTGATGAAACCGGCGGCCGATGCACTCTACGAAAAGCTGAAGACGGTCGGCATCCAGATGCCCAAGGTACCGGTAGTGCACAACCAGAATGCGGATATCGCCCAGAATGCCGATGGCATTCGCTGGCGCCTGCGCGACCAGCTGTATCAACCCGTGCTCTGGGTCGATTGCGTGCAGATGCTGCAGAGGCAGGGCGCCGATACCCTGATCGAACTCGGCCCGGGCAAGGTGCTGACCGGTCTGGCGCGCCGTATCGACAAGTCGCTGACGGCGCTTCCGGTTTTCGACGCCGACAGCCTCGAAAAAGCCAAACAACAGATTTCCGGAGAATGACGGCATGACCCAACTCAACGACCAGATCGCTCTCGTCACCGGTGCCAGTCGCGGTATCGGTCAGGCCATTGCCCTGGCCCTCGGCGGTGCCGGGGCCACCGTGATCGGCACCGCCACCAGTGAAAGAGGCGCCCAGGCCATCGCCGACTACCTGGCCGAGGCCGACATTCATGGCACAGGACTGGTGCTCGATGTCGCCGATCCGGATTCGGTCGCCCAATGCGTCAAGCAGGTCAATGCCGATTTCGGCGCGCCCGACATCCTCGTCAACAATGCCGGCATCACCCGGGACGGCCTGCTGATGGCGATGAAGGAAGAGCAGTGGGATGCGGTCATCAATACCAACCTGAGTTCCATCTACCGCATGTCCAAGGCGGTCATTCGCGGCATGATGAAGAAGCGCAAGGGCCGCATCATCAGCATTTCCTCGGTGGTCGGGGCTTCCGGCAACCCGGGGCAGACCAACTATGCCGCAGCCAAGGCCGGACTGGTCGGCTTCAGCAAGGCGCTGGCCCGCGAGGTCGGCTCGCGCAACATCACCGTCAACGCCGTCGCGCCCGGTTTCATCGACACCGACATGACCCGCGAACTCGACGACAAGCAGAAGGAAAGCCTGCTCGCGCAGATCCCGCTGGGGCGTCTGGGCGCCTCCGAGGAAATCGCCGCGACCGTACTGTTCCTGTCCTCGCCCGGCGCCGCCTACATCACCGGGGAGACGATCCATGTCAACGGCGGCATGTACATGTCCTGAGAACCGACTTCAAGTATTTCCCGCAAGTTACTGATATATCAAGTTGTTTTAATCGAAGTTTTTTGGGTGGCATGGGGCGTGCCTTTTCAATACAATAGCGCGTCATCAAAAGCCGTATCGATCTACCTACTGAGGAGAAACTCAAGCAATGAGCTCTGTTGAAGAACGTGTAAAGAAGATTGTCGCCGAGCAGCTGGGCGCCAAGGAAGAGGATGTTACGAACAACGCCTCTTTCGTCGATGACCTCGGCGCAGACTCGCTGGACACCGTTGAACTGGTCATGGCCCTGGAAGAAGAGTTCGAGACCGAAATTCCGGATGAAGAAGCCGAGAAGATCACCACCGTTCAACTGGCCATCGATTACATCAACGAACACCTGTAATCCCTTCCGCCGAATTTGCCGAATGCCGCTGGACTCACAAGGTCGAGCGGCATTTTTGCTAAATGAGGCCTATCCGAGGAACGGAGATCATTCCACCCGTCGCCGGGCTGAAATACAATGCTCCCGTCCGAAACTGATCGTTCGAGGTTATAACCTTGCTTAATCGTCGCATCGTCATCACCGGCCTGGGCATGCTGTCTCCGGTCGGCAATACTGTCGAAGAGTCCTGGAAGAACATCGTCGCCGGCGTCAGTGGCGTTGCGCCGATTACCGCCTTCGACGCCTCCGAGTTCCCGGTGCGCATTTCCGCGTCGGTCAAGAACTTCGATCCCACCGATTACATCCCGAAGAAGGACATCAAGAAGATGGACCCCTTCATCCAGTTCGGGATCGCTGCGGGCATCCAGGCGCTGGAGGACTCGGGTCTCGAAGTGACCGAGGAAAACGCCGAGCGTATTGGCGTCGCCATCGGTTCCGGCATCGGCGGTTTGCCTGGCATCGAGCGCAACCGCGACCTGTTCGTGGCCGGCGGCCCGCGCAAGATTTCGCCCTTCTTCGTGCCGAGTTCCATCATCAACATGGTCTCCGGCAACCTGTCGATCATGAAGGGCCTGAAGGGACCGAACATCTCCATCGTCAGCGCCTGTACCACGGGCGCTCACAACATCGGCGATGCCGCGCGCATGATTGCCTATGGCGACGCCGACGTGATGATCGCCGGCGGTGCCGAGATGGCGACCTGTCCGCTCGGCGTGGGTGGCTTTGCCGCCGCGCGCGCCCTGTCCACGCGCAACGACGAACCGGAAAAGGCCAGCCGCCCCTGGGACATCGACCGTGACGGCTTCGTGCTCGGCGACGGCGCCGGTGTGGTCGTGGTCGAGGACTACGAACATGCGAAGGCGCGCGGCGCGAAGATCTACTGCGAGCTGGCCGGCTACGGCATGAGCAGCGACGCCCATCACATGACCCAGCCCTCGCCAAGCGGCGAAGGCCCGGCTCGCTGCATGCTCAACGCGATCCGCGATGCCGGCATCAACAAGGAAGAGGTGGGTTACATCAACGCCCACGGCACTTCCACGCCGGCCGGCGACAAGGCCGAGACCGAGGCGGTCAAGCGGGCCATGGGCGATCATGCCTACAAGCTCGTGGTCAGTTCCACCAAGTCCATGACTGGGCACCTGCTCGGCGCTGCCGGCGGCATCGAGGCCATCTTCGCAATCCTCGCGCTGCGCGACCAGGTCATTCCACCAACCATCAACCTCGAGAACCAGGACCCCGAGTGCGACCTCGACTACTGCGCCAACGAGGCCCGCGATGCCAGGCTGGACGTAACCCTGTCCAACTCCTTCGGCTTCGGCGGCACCAACGGAACCCTGCTGTTCAAGAAGATCTGATCCCGTGACCGCTGGCTGAGCATGTTTCTTCATCGCAGGCTCGGCCAGCCGGTCGATTTGCTGGCTCTGCACCAGCAAAACCCGGAGCGCTATCCCTACCTGCTTGCCTCGAACACCAGCGGCGCGGTCAACACCCGCTGGTCCCTGCTGCTCGGTTTTCCCGATACGATCCGCGAACAGCGGCCCGGCGATCCGGACTGCCTGCTGGAACTGCCGCAGGAACCTGCCTTCCATTCCGATACCGAACTGCCCTTCGTCGGCGGCTGGTTCCTGTTTCTGTCCTACGAATACGCGTCGATGATCGAGCCCAGCGTGGATTTTCTCGCCGCGGTCGAGGAATTCCCGTTTCCGCTCGCATGGCTGGCGCGCATTCCCGCCGCGGTGATCGTCGATCATCGGGAACAGCGTCTGCACCTGGTAGC
>WGBK01000303.1 GCA_015494335.1 Gammaproteobacteria bacterium
ATCTCGAAGAACCCCTACCTGTCGTTCAAGTACAAGGGTTCCAAGGGCGATACCCTGACCCTGTCCTGGGTCGACAACAAGGGCCAGTCCGACAGCGCGACCACCACGGTCAAGTAGTCGCGGAATCTCTTTCCGCATCGAAGCCCCGGCTGGTCCGGGGCTTTTTTCATTTCGGCTCCCCGTCGGCCGGCGCATGCGGCTGTGGCGGATGCAGGCTCTTGCCGCAGTGCGGGCAGGTATCGGGCGTCTGGGCGCGCAGCTGGCGCAGGATCATGTCGAACAGCTGGATCGATTCCTCGCGGGTCAGCCCCAGCTCCTTGCGCAGTTCCTCCAGTTTCCAGCGCTCCTGATCGTCGATGCGCCCGTCAGACAGAGCGTGCTTGATGAAATTGGCGAAGCGCTGCTGGCGCTGGCGCAGGTTTTCGGCAAAGCCGGAAGCGAGGATCGCTGCCGGCAGGGCCACCATGCCGATGCCGATCAGGCTGATGAGGCCGCCAAAGATCTTGCCGCCGGTGGTCACCGGCACCACGTCGCCGTAACCCACCGTGGTCAGGGTGATGATGGCCCACCACAGGGATTCGGGAATGCTGCCGAAGACCTCGGGCTGGGCCTCGGCCTCCAGCAGGTGAATGCCGGCAGCGGCGATGACCAGCATCATCACCAGCACCACCACTGCCGCCAGAAGCGCATCCGCTTCCTTGCGCAGCACATCCAGCAGGGCGTTCATGGCCGGCGAATAGCGCGCGATCTTGAGCATCCGCAACAGGCGCAGGATACGCAGGAAGCGCAGGTCGAACTCGAGATGGAAGCTGAGGTAGAAGGGCAGGATGGCAAGCAGGTCGATCAGCGCCAGCGGCGTGAACACATAGCGCAGTCGGGCCTTCCAGGGCTTCATCTCGCGATACTCGGGCAGCTCGGTACAGCTCCACAGGCGCGCCAGGTATTCCAGCGTGAACACCGATACCGAGAGAATCTCGAAGTACCACAGCTCGTTGTACCAGTCGCGGTACACGGACGGCAGCGATTCCAGCCCGACAGCGAGCACGCTGAGCACGATCAGCGCGATGATGATCCCGTTGATCCACTTGCTGGGGCGGTCGCCGATGCGATGCGGCTGCAGCAGTTCGGCGGTGCGTTTGCGGCTGATCATTCTCCGAGTGTACGGATTCCGGCGAGACAATTCATCGCCGAATGAGTATAAAGGTGCTTTCGATCAAGCACGGGCCAACGATGCAGGAATCTCCCATTGTTCTACAGCACGGCAGCGGCGAACCCGATGCCGCGGTCATCTGGCTGCACGGCCTCGGGGCCGACGGCCACGATTTCGAACCGATCGTTCCCGAGCTGAATCTGCCACCGGAATGGAATCTGCGTTTCGTGTTTCCCCATGCGCCGATGCGGCCGGTCACCCTCAACAACGGCTTCGTGATGCGTGCCTGGTTCGATATCTACAGCCTGGATATCGGCTCGCAGGTGGACGAGGAAGGCATCCGCGATTCGCAGCGGATTCTCGAAGGCCTGATCGAGGAGCAGCTCGATCAGGGGATCGACAGTCGCCGTATCGTCCTGGCCGGTTTCTCCCAGGGCGGCACCATCGCCCTCTATACCGGCCTGCGCTACGCACGCCCGCTGGCGGGCCTGATGGGTCTTTCGACGGTGCTCGCGCCGGCGGATACACTGGAACGGGAGCGCAGCGAGGCCAATCTTTCGGTGCCGATCTTCCTCGCCCACGGCGACCGGGACCCGGTGCTCGCCCCGGAACTGGGCTACCGCAGCCGCGCCCTGCTGGAGCGGCTGGGTTACGCGGTGGAGTGGCACGAATATTCCGGCATGCAGCACAGCGTATCGATGCAGGAAATCCGCGACATCAGCGACTGGTTGCAGCGGGTGCTGGGCTGAGGAGCGGGATGAACCCTATCGATGCACGCCGTCTGCAACCGGGCAACCCGCTGTGGCAACGGGTGCCGACCCGCGACCGCGCGGGTCGGCAGTGCGTCGATTTCATGTTGCTGATCCCCGGCATCAAGCGTTACAGCCCGGCCGCGCGCGAGGCGCAGTGGCTGAGGCTCCGCGACAGCCTGGCGCCTTTCGAGCAATCCCTGGAATATGTGGATTTCAACCAGCAACTGGGGCTAATCTGGGTCAGCCTGAGACCGGTGCCGGGGATCGTGAAGGTCGTGGTGCTGGCGATCCAGCAACAGTTGCCCGAGGCGCGCCTGGTGGCCAGCCAGTTTCATCCCGATCCGGCGGCCGAGCCACGCCGCCAGCCCGGGCTGCTGGGTTTCGGCCGGAGCTTGCGTCGCCACCTGTGGCAACGGCTGGGCCGGGGTCAATAAACCCGGGCTTGAGCCGGATCATTGACTTTGCGCCCGCCTGCCCCAAGATACATTCCCATGAACCTTCATACGCCCCATCCCCTGAGCGAGGCCGAGCAGCGCCTGCGCCAGATGACGCGCCGGCACTGGGTGGAAGAAGCCGTGCTGGTGGTGCTGCTGTTCTTCGTTTACATCGGCGTGGCCTGGACCGACGTGTCGCCGATCAGCAGCCAGATGTACTGGTACCTGATGGTGCCGCTGTTCTTCGTTGCCAGCCTGATCGTCGAGTGGCCCAATGTGCGCTCGCGTCAGTTGCCGCTGCAATCGATGCTGGCCTACCAGTTCTGGCAATGGCTGGCGGTTCTGGCGGCGGTGAAGATGATTTTCGTGATCCAGCAGATCGGCCGTCTCAACAACGAGACCACGGGGCTGGTTCTGCTGCTGGTGTTTGCGCTGACCACCTTCGTGACCGGCATTCGCATGGGCTGGCTGTTCCGTCTGGTCGGCCTGTTCCTCGGTGTCAGTCTGCTGCTGATCGCCTATTTCGAGCGTTACCTGTGGGTGCTGGCGGTTGTGGGCATCCTGGCGCTGCTGTTCCTGCACCTGGTGCACCGGGCGGAACGCAAGCTGGAAGCACGCCTGCACCGCGACGCCTGATCAATCCCCGATCAGCCGCCTCAGCTGCTCCACCTGCAGGCGTACCTGCCGCGGCGCGGTGCCGCCGATGATATCCCGGGCATTGACCGAGCCTTCCAGCGTCAGCACCTCGAACACATCCTCGTCGATGCGCGCATCGAAGCCGCGCAGTTCCTCCAGGCTCAGATCCGACAGGTCGCAGCCCTTGTCCAGCGCATGGGCCACGGCCTGGCCCACCACCTCGTGGGCGTCGCGGAAGGGCAAGCCCTTCTTCACCAGGTAATCGGCCAGGTCGGTGGCGGTGGCAAAGCCGCGCCGCGCGGCCTCGCGCATGGCTTCGGCGTTGACCTCCAGGTTCGGCACCATGTCGGCAAAGGCGCGCAGGCTGCCCTGCAGCGTGTCGAGGGTATCGAACAGGGGTTCCTTGTCTTCCTGGTTGTCCTTGTTGTAGGCCAGGGGCTGGGATTTCATCAGCGTCAGCAGGCTGGTCAGGTGGCCGAACACGCGGCCGCTCTTGCCGCGCACCAGCTCCGGCACATCCGGGTTCTTCTTCTGCGGCATGATCGAGCTGCCGGTGCAGTAGCGGTCGGGCAGGCGGATGAAATCGAACTGGGCGCTGGACCAGAGCACCAGTTCCTCGGCCATGCGCGACAGGTGCATCATCAGGGTCGCCGCGGCGGCGGTGAATTCGATGGCGAAATCGCGGTCGCTGACCGCGTCCAGCGAGTTGCGCGAGGGCATGCGGAAGCCCAGCAGCTCGGCGGTGTATTCGCGGTCCAGCGGGTAGCTGGTGCCGGCCAGGGCGGCGGCGCCCAGCGGCATCACATTCATGCGATCCACGCAGTCGGCGAGCCGGCCGTGGTCGCGCTCCAGCATCTCGAACCAGGCCAGCATGTGATGACCGAAGGTGATCGGCTGGGCCACCTGCAGGTGGGTGAAGCCGGGCAGGATGGTTTCGGCATGGCGCTCGGCCAAGTCCAGCAGGCCGCGCTGGAAATCACGGATCAGCGCCTGGCAATGGCCGATCTCGCGGCGCAGGTAAAGGCGGATGTCGGTGGCGATCTGGTCGTTGCGCGAGCGTCCGGTGTGCAGCTTCTTGCCGGCATCTCCGATCAGTTGGGTCAGGCGCGCCTCGATGTTCATGTGCACATCTTCCAGCTCCACCGACCAGGGGAAGTCGCCGCGGGCGATCTCGCTGCTGATCTGGGCCAGCCCCCGTTCGATGGACAGTCGCTCGTCCTCGTCGAGTACGCCGATGCGCTGCAGCATTCGTGCATGGGCCAGGGAGCCTTCGATATCGACTTCGGCCAGGCGCCGGTCGAAGTCCACGGATGCGGTGAAGGCTTGCACGAAGGCGTCAGTGGGTTCCTG
>WGBK01000304.1 GCA_015494335.1 Gammaproteobacteria bacterium
ACGAAGGCGGCCCGCGCCATGTAACCCGAATCTTCGAGGAAGGACAGGAAAAGGTACAGGCAGGTGATGATGGGAATGAAGGTGGCCACCACCTGCACGCCGCCGCCAATACCATCGGCCAGCAACAGGCGCAGCCAGCCCGGCGCGCCCATGGAATCCAACCAGGCGCCGAAGCCGTCGACGAACAGGGCCGCCGCCGCGCCATCGAAGAAATCGATGAAGGCGCCGCCGAAATTGATCGTGAACAGGAACATCAGGTACATCACGAACAGGAACAGCGGTACGCCGAGCCAGCGGTGCAGCACCCAGCGATCGATACGGTCGGACAGGTGCTTGCGCAGCTTGCCGCGCTGGCGCACCACCCGCGCCGCAATGGCGTGGGCATGGCTGTAGCGCACATCGGCGATGAACACATCGGCGCTTTCGCCGCTGATCTGCTCGATATGATGGCGCCAGTAGCGCAGGCGCTCGAGCAGTTCGGCCGGCGGCTCGCCGGGGCAGATGGAAAGATCGCCTTCCAGCAGTTTCAGCGCCATCCAGTGCCGGTTGTGGGCAACCCGCTCGCCCGGGATCAGGCCGCCCAGATCGGCGATCGCCTCTTCGATGATCTCCTCGGTACCGAGCCGGTAGCCGCCCTCGCGCCGCCCCTCGATGACCTCGGACAGGGCCTGTTTCAAATCGTCGAGCCCCTCGCCGCGTACCGCCACCACGGGCACCACCGGGCAGCCGAGCGCCTCGGACAAGGCATCCACATCGATGATCTGGCCGCGCTTGCGCGCCACATCCATCATGTTCAGCGCCAGCACCATCGGCACACCCATTTCCAGCAGTTGCACGGTCAGGTACAGATTGCGTTCGAGGTTGGCGGCATCGACCACATTGATCACCGCCTCGGCTTCGCCGGAAAGCAGGTAGTCGCGCGTGACCCGCTCGTCCAGCGACAGGGCGTCGAGGGTATAGATGCCCGGAAGATCGATCAGCGTGACCGGCTCGCCGGTTGGCTGCAGACGGAACTGCCCCTGCTTGCGCTCGACAGTCACGCCGGGCCAGTTGCCGGTGGTCTGACGGATGCCGGTCAATGCGTTGAACAACGCGGACTTGCCGCAATTCGGGTTGCCGGCGATGGCGATGGTGGTCATGCGGCTGCGCTGCCGGAGACGGGATCAGGAGACGGCGTCGGAGCTACCTGGATCGCCGCTGCAATATCCGGCCCGAGCGCGATACGGTTGCCCTGAATGGAGACCACGACGCCATTGCGCCGTTGTTGCATAACGCTGAGGCTCTGACCCTTGCGCAGCCCCAGGCTCATGAGGCGACGAAGCAGCTGCGTATCGCCGTCGATGCCGGTGATGACACCGTGGAAGCCTTGCGGCGAATGATTGAGATCCTGGGGCATGCTTCGAGTACAAATGGGAATGATTCTTGTTCCAAGAATATCAGCAAAGCCTGATGGACTCAATGAAAAAGCGCCAGTCGCAACTGATCCAGATCAACCAGCCCGCTCAGCCGCTGATCGCACGCAAGACCTGGGTAATCTCGATGGTATCCTCGCTCTCCAGCGGCTCCGGCCGGCCGTAATGGTAGCCCTGCGCCAGGTCGATGCCGATCTTCTGCAGCCGGCGTACCGATTCCTCATCCTCGACGAATTCGGCCACCGTGCGCAAGCCGAGCTTGCGCGCAATGAAATGGATGGCTTCGACGGTGACCCGGGCGGCACGATCTTCGGCCATGCGACGAATGAACACGCCGTCGATCTTGATGTAGTCGAGAGGCAGGTTGCTGAGGTAGGAGAAGGAACTGAGCCCGCTGCCGAAATCGTCCAGCGCGATGCTGCAGCCGCGCTGGCGCAACACCTTCATGAAACGGGTGGCGGCCTCCAGGTTGCCGATGGCCACCGTCTCGGTCACCTCGATGCACAGGCGTTCGGGCGGAATGCGGCTGTCGATGATGATACCGAGCAACTCCTTCATGGCGCTCACCGAGCTGAGGGACTGGCCGGACAGGTTGACGGCGAAAACCGTGCGTTCCATCGGGTGCTCGAGAATGAAGTCGCAGACCCGCCGCAACACCCAACGATCGATTTTTTCCATCAGGCCGTAGCGCTCCGCCAGCGGCAGGAAGGCCATCGGCGGCACCACCTTGCCATCGGTGCCACGCATGCGGATCAGCACCTCGGCATGTCGGTGTCCTTCCATGCGCGGGCTGATGGGCACGATCTCCTGCTTGAACAGCACCAGATTCTCGCCCTTCTCGAGAGAACCCGCGAGGTATTTCAGGCGCGCCGATTCCTGTGCCTTTTCACGCAGCAGATCGGCATCCAGGGAAGCGAAATGCCAGCGGTTGCGTCCCTCGTTCTTGGCGGTGTAACAGGCCAGGTCGGCGCTACGGTATAGGTGGTCGTAATCGATCATACCGGACTTCACCGGTACCAGGCCAACGCTGGCGGTGCAGCGGTAGATATTGTCTTCCCAGGTGAAGGCAAAGCCCTCGATCAGGTCCAGCAGCCTGCGCACAAAGGCCAGCGTGGCCCGCTCGCCGCTGCTGCGCAGGAAAAAGGCGAACTCGTCGCCGCCCAACCGGCACAGCAATCCACCCCGGGGCAGCAGGGTCTGCAGCTTGGTCGACAGCTGACGCAACAGTTCATCGCCGGCCGCGTGACCGGCAGAATCGTTGATGATCTTGAACTGGTCGAGATCGAAGATGCCGTAGACATACTCGTCTCCGCCCTTGAAGTTCTGCAGACGATGCCGCACCGTCTGTTCAAAGGCGCGCCGATTGAGCAGGCTGGTCAGAGCGTCGTGGGACGCCAGATAGCGTACCTTGTTGAGCAGGGACTCGGACTCGCTGACATCGCGGAAACTGAGCACCAGGCCCTGGTATTCCCCGGGACGGGTGCTGATCGGCGACAGGCTGACACTCAATACCTGTTTGGGGCGATGCGCCAGACTGATACGGAATTGCTCGGCACCGACCTCCTGACTACCCTGCTCGAGCAGGTTATGGATGCGTTCGCTGAGAGCCTCGACGCCTTCCCCGCCGCTGCCCAGCAGCTCGATGATCGAGGTGGCTTCCAGCTCGGCCAGGGTCTTGCCGAACAGACTGGCCACTACCGGGTTGGCATACTCGATCCGTCCCATGCGATCCACCGAGATCACCGCGTCGCTGATGTTGCCGAGGGTCACATCGGCCTTTTCGCGTTCGTGGAGCAGTCGTTCTTCCATGCGGCGGATCACGCGGATCATCAACAGCACAATCACCAGCCCGCCAACGAAGATCAGCAGCACCATGATCCATTGCAGCTGCTGCTGAGAGGCTTGCAAACTCCGGGCCTGCCTGAGGATGCGGGAGAGACGCTCCTTCTCCTTGCGCTGCATCTCCAGAAAACGATCGACAATTCCGGCCTGGGCCGGATAGGCGCGAGTAGCCAGAATCCTGCCGGCACGCAGGTTGTTGCGGGTACCGCCCAGCAGGGCCAGGTCTTCCGCCTTCTTCTGTTGTTCGTACGCCAGGCGGATAAAGGGCCGCTGTTCATCGAGCAGCCCCTTCAGTTCGGGCGTCAGCGGCAGCTCCAGCAATTGCAGTCGCAGTTCAGTGAAGCGGGCTGCACGCTCGGACAGTTCGATGCCCACACGATCACGCTCGTCAGAATCCTCGATGAACAGCATGCGCTGGGTCAGGCGAGTGCGCGATCGCGCCAGTTCGGTCAGTTGCTCGATCAGGTCCATCTCGCGCAGGATGTCGTCCGACTGATCCAGTACATGCACCAGTTGGTTCGCCTGGCGCGACAACACGAAACCGAACACGCCCAGCATCATCAGGACGAGCGCAAAGCCCAGCAGGACGACCGGCAGTATCCGGGAACGGTGAACCTTGCGGGCGGGCATTGGTGCTGCGGCCATCCTGATGAAGCGGGAAACACAGGATATATAGCAGAGGACCGGCCGTTTGCCGCGGTTTCTGCGCGTCGGCAGCGGCCGAAGGTCGAAAAAGCGAACCGGATCTCGCGCAGTGGCTTCGGGCCGGGAGCTCATTCCGGCGTTCAGCGAGGGATCAGAGCGGGGTCAGCAGGCCCCGCAACAGTTTCGCCGTTTCCTCCGCCTCGCGGCCAAGATCGGTCAGATAGCCGCCATCGGGCAGGGTGATCAGCCCCTTATCGTGCAGCCGCCGCGCGGCTTCGATGAGTCCGGGGTCGGCATCGTGGTGAATCTTGATCCCCTCCAGCGCGGTATCGGGAAACTTCAGCAGCAGGTTGATTTCCTGCATCAGGGCATCGTCAAAGGCATTCACGGCAGACTCCGGGGTTCGGCAACAGGCTCATGTTACATCCCATTGCGGAACTTCTCATGAAAAACATGGGTGGTCTGGCGCATTTCCTTGAGCGCCCGCGCATAGCCCTTGAGCACATCCAGGGTCCAGTCGATGCGTTCGCGGAAGTAGCTGTCGGCCGACTCGTCGTTGTCCATCGGGTTGTCGTTGAGGATGCTCTCGACATGGCGCAGGATCAGGTGGTCGGGCATATAGCAGATGCGGTTGTTCTTGTAGCTGCTCATGCGCAGCTCGGCCACCGGGTAGGATCCGCCATCGCTGGAAGAGACCCCGACGATCAGCGCCGGCTTGTGCCCGAGTTCGAAGCGGCTGAACAGCAGGAAGAAATTCTTCAGCCCCGACGGTACCTGGCCGTGGTATTCCGGTGCAATGACGATAAAACCGTCGCAGGCCGCCAGCTCCTTCTTCAGCGATTCCAGCAGCGCGGTCCAATCCGGGTCGTCGTTCCAGATACCCTCGTCCCACAACGGCAGGGGATTGCCCGCCAGCTTGAACAGCCAGCTGTCCATTTTCTTCGCCTCGACCCGCTGCTGCAGGTAGCGGGCCACCTTCTCGCTCTGGGAAGGCTCGCGGTGGGAACCGCAGATGATGCCGATTTTCATGCAGGCTCTCCTGATCATGGTGTGTTTTGCCACGATTATAGGGGCATCACCCAACAAAATACCATGCTGCAGAAACGACAAGGCCCCGCCGAAGCGGGGCCTTGTACAGGTGGGAAGTGCGGCAACCTCAGCTGGCGGCGTTGCGTTCCTTGGTCTCCTTGATCACCTCGTCCGCGACGTTCTTCGGACAGGGCGCGTAGTGGTCGAACTCCATCGAGAACTGGCCACGACCGGAGGTCATGGTGCGCAGGTCGCCGATGTAACCGAACATCTCGGAC
>WGBK01000305.1 GCA_015494335.1 Gammaproteobacteria bacterium
TGCTGACCTCGCCGCTGCGCGACCGCTTCGGCATCGTGCAACGGCTCGAGTTCTACAGCATCGACGACCTCGGCCACATCGTCCATCGCAGCGCCGAGCTGCTCGGCATCGAACTGTCGGGCGACGGCGGGCGCGAGATTGCGGCGCGTTCCCGCGGCACCCCGCGCATCGCCAACCGCCTGCTGCGTCGCGCCCGCGACTATGCCGAGGTGCGGGCCGGCGGCGTCATCGACGGCGAAGTCGCCACCGCGGCGCTGGACATGCTGAAGGTGGATCAGAGCGGTCTCGATCACATGGACCGGCGGCTGATCCTGTCGATGATCGAGAAATTCGACGGCGGCCCGGTCGGCGTCGAGAGCCTGGCCGCGGCCATCGGCGAGGAACGCGGAACCATCGAGGACGTCATCGAACCCTACCTGATCCAGCAGGGCTTCATGATGCGAACGCCGCGGGGCCGCCTGGTCACCGCGCGCGCCTACCGCCATTTCGGTTTCCAGCCGGCCGGCGCTGCTGCGCCCGATAGCGGAGATCTGTTCGAATGAAGCAGCCCCATGTCTTCGATCTGCGCGTCTATTTCGAGGATACCGATGCCGGCGGCGTGGTCTACAACGCCAATTACCTGAAGTTCTACGAGCGGGCGCGCACCGAGTTCCTGCGCGATCTCGGCTACGAACAGGACGACCTGTTAAGCCAGGGTTTGGTTTTCGTGGTGAAGAATATCACCGTCGATTTTCTGCGCGCAGCCCGCTTCAACCAGCGGCTGCGCGTTTTTACGCGGGCCACCGATCTGAGGCAGGCCAGCCTGGTGTTCGAGCAGGAAATCCACCCGCTGATCGACGAGAACGAACAAACGGGCCAGAGCAAGGCGATCAACCGCGCACGGGTCAAGGTGGCCTGCGTTCAGGCCGACGCCTTCCGGCCGCTGGCCATACCGGAACGCATACGCAACGACCTGTTGCGAACAACCACTGACGGGACAACATGAACGAAACCTCCTTCTTCGAAATGATTGCCAACGCCAGCCTGCCGGTACAGCTGGTGATGCTGATCCTGCTGCTGGCCTCGATCCTGTCCTGGGCGGTGATCTTCTACAAGCAGAAATACATCCAGCACTGCAATGTCGAGGCCAGTTCCTTCGAGGGGCGATTCTGGTCCGGCATCAACCTCAGCGACCTGTTCAGCCAGCTGTCGTCGCGGCAGGAGCCGCGCAGCGGGCTGGAAGCCATCTTCGAAAACGGCTTTCGGGAATTTGCCCGCGCGCGCAAGGCCGAACTGCCGATCCAGGAGGTCGTCACCGCCGCTCATCGCGCCATGAAGGTGGCCATGTCGCGCCAGGTCGATACCCTGGAGAAGAACCTCTCGACCCTGGCGACCATCGGATCGGTCAGCCCCTACATCGGCCTGTTCGGCACCGTCTGGGGCATCATGGATTCCTTCCGTTCCCTGGCCGGCGTGCAGCAGGCCACGCTGGCGATGGTGGCCCCCGGCATCTCGGAGGCCCTGGTGGCTACCGCCATGGGTCTGCTTGCGGCGATCCCGGCGGTCATTGCCTACAACAAGTTTGCCACCGATATCGACGAACTGGCCGTGCGTTACCAGAACTTCACCGAGGAATTCACCGGCATCCTGCAACGCCAGGCGCAGACGCCGACGGGCGCGGGCGGAGCCGGGTAAGGGCATGTCGGAGCCGGTTCGCAAGCGTCGCGCCAAGGCCGAGATCAACGTCGTGCCCTATATCGACGTGATGCTGGTGCTGCTGATCATCTTCATGGTCACCGCGCCCCTGCTCAAGCAGGGCGTCGAGGTGGATCTGCCCCAGGCACCGGCCCGGGCCCTGGACGTGAAGGCGCCGGAACCGGTGGTGATCAGCGTCGATCGCGAGGGCCGCTATTTCGTCAACATCGCCGCCAACCCCGATGCGCCGCTGGATGGCGATGCCCTGGTGGCCGCCGTTTCCGCGGCCCTGAAAAAACAGCCGAAGCGGCCGGTGATGCTGCGTGGCGACCGTAACGGCCCCTACCAGCATGTGATTTCGGCCCTGGTGAAGCTGCAGGCCGCGGGCATCGACAAGGTGGGCTTGGTGACCGAGCCGACCGAGGGAGAGCGGAGCTGATGATCGGCTTCCTGCGGCAGCATCCCCGGGCCTTCGGCTTCTCGCTGCTGCTGCACCTGCTGCTGATCGGCGTCGCGGCTTTCAGCCTCGACAGCCCCGATGCGCAGCGTTTGGTGAAGAAGCCCGGACCGCAAACGCAGACGATCCAGACTGAGATCGTCGACGAAAAGGCGCTGGAAAAGAGCGCGCGCAAGAAGGCCGAGATCGAGCAACGCCGGAAGCTCGAACAGAAGCGCAAGGCGGAAGCGGCGCGCAAGAAGGCGGAGGCCGAGAAGAAGCGCAAGCTGAAAGCGGAGCAGAAGCGCAAGGCCGAACAGAAACGCCGCCAGGCCGAGGCGGAA
>WGBK01000306.1 GCA_015494335.1 Gammaproteobacteria bacterium
GGACAGTTCCTCGGCGGTCACCGACAGCAGGCCGTCGGCATCCACCTGGTAGGTGACACGGATGCGCGGAGCGCCGGCCACCATTGGCGGAATGCCGCGCAACTCGAAATGGGCCAGCGAGCGGTTGTCGGAAACCAGCTCCCGCTCGCCCTGCACCACGTGGATGGACATCGCTGTCTGACCATCCTTGAAGGTGGTGAATTCCTGCGCCCGCGCCACCGGGATCGGCGTGTTGCGCGGGATGATCTTCTCCGACAGGCCGCCCATGGTCTCGATCGCCAGCGACAGCGGCAGCACATCGAGCAGCAGCATCTCGGAATCGGGCTTGTTGCCGGCCAGCACATCCGCCTGCTGGGCTGCGCCGATGGCGACGACCTTGTCCGGGTCGAGGGAACACAGGGGTTCGCGCCCGAAGAACTCGCCCACCTGCTCACGCACCCGGGGCACGCGGGTCGAACCGCCGACCAGGATCACGTCGCTGATTTCGCTCTTGTCGAGTTTTGCATCGCGCAGGGTGCGGCGGCAGGCCATCAGGGTCTTGCGCAGCAGATCTTCGATCAGCACATTGAATTGTTCGCGATCCAGGCTCAGCTCGACATGCTGACCGTCGATCTCCAGCTCAATGGTGGTCTGCTCGGCGTCAGTCAGGGCCTCCTTGGCCTTGCGCGCGACGATCATGATCCGGCGCGAACGCTTCGGGTCCATCTGCTCGATGCCGGCCTCGCGGACGATCCACTCGGCGATGGCGTGATCCATGTCGTCACCGCCGAGGGAGGAATCCCCGCCCGTGGCCATGACCTCGAATACGCCCTTGTTGAGATGCAGAATGGAAATATCGAAGGTGCCGCCGCCCAGATCGTAGATGGCGATGATGCCGTCGGCCTTCTGATCCAGGCCATAGGCCACGGCAGCCGCCGTCGGCTCGTTGAGCAGGCGATAGACATTGAGACCGGCCAGGCGCGCCGCATCGCGGGTGGCCTGGCGCTGGGCATCGTCGAAATAGGCCGGCACGGTGATGACCACGCCGTCGAGGGGCTCGCCAAGGGAATCCTCGGCGCGTTTCGCCAGTACCTTGAGGATCTCCGCCGAAACCTCGACGGCGGTGACCTTGCCGCGCCGGGTGACGATGCGCGGCACCGAGGAATCACCGCTCGTATCGAACTGCCAGGGCAGCACATCGGACAGCGCCTTGATGTCCTCGACACCACGCCCGAGGATGCGCTTGACCGAGGAGATGGTGTTGAGGGGATCCTCGGCCTGTTTTTCCAGCGCCGGGTAGCCGACCAGGATCTCGTCTTCGCCGTAATACACCACCGACGGCAGCAGGTGGCGCCCCTGCTCGTCGGGCAGGGTATCGACCACACCGCTACGATTGACGGCCACCAGCGAGTTGGTGGTGCCGAGGTCGATCCCCGCCGCATGCTTGCGCTGGTGCGGGGCGGCGCTCTGTCCGGGTTCGGAGATCTGAAGCAGGGCCATTAGAGTAGGTCTTCCTCGAGTTTCATCTGGTATTCGTCGATCTGTTCGAGGATGCGCGAGATGAACTGCATCTTCTTGATGATCTGTCTTGCCGCCTCGTAGTCGCCGGCATCGTAGAGGCGCTGGAACTCGGCGGCGTATTCCTTCGAGCGCTGGTCCAGCTTGCCGGTGATGTGATCGCAGCAGCGCAGCGGATCCTGGCAGCTCTGACACTGCTCCATCTCCTCGCGCAACTCGATCTGTTCCATCAGGAAGGCCGTATCGCCGGTGGTCTCATGCTCGTCGTTCATGTCCAGGCCCTTCAGGCCGAGCATGTAACGGGCGCGCTTGACCGGATCCTGCAGAGTCTGATAGGCCTCGTTGATCCAGGATGCCTGCTGCACCGCCAGCCGCTTCTGCTGGTCGCTGCCACCGGCCACGCGGTCGGGATGGAACTGCGACTGCAGGCGACGCTGGGCGTCGTGCAGGGCGCGGGCATCGATCTCGAAGGACACCGGCAGGCCGAACAACTCGAAGTAATTCTGTTGCAGGTCGAGGCTCATCGCTCAGACCGTGAAGCTCTCGCCGCAGCCGCATTCGTCCTTGGCATTGGGGTTGCGGAACTCGAAACCCTCGTTGAGTCCCTGCTTGACGAAATCCACTTCGGTGCCATCGAGAAACACCAGGCTCTTGGGATCAACGATGATCTTGACGCCGTTGGACTCGAAGACCTCGTCCTCGGGATTGAGTTCGTCGACGAACTCGAGCACATAGGCCATGCCGGAGCAGCCGGTGGTCTTGACGCCGAGACGCAGGCCGATGCCCTTGCCGCGGTTTTCGAGAAAACTCTTGACCCGTTCGGCCGCCTTTTCCGTCAGAGTGATTGCCATGTCGGGCCTCCTCAGCCGCTATGCTGCCGCAACGCGGGCGGCAACTGGTTGATCCGATTGTGCAGCGCGTCGATCAGGCGATCGACCTGCTGCAGGGAATTTTCCATGCCGAAACTGGCGCGCACCGCATTCAGGGCCAGATCCTCGTCCACGCCCATGGCCGTCAGCACATGGCTGGGGCGGGTGACCTCGCTGTGGCAGGCACTGCCGCTGGCCAGCGCAAAGCCCGCCTTGTCGAGTTCCATAAGCAGGGTCTCGCCGTGGTAGAAGGGGATGGCGAAGAAGCAGGTGTTGGGCAGGCGTTCGGCCGCCTCGCCAAAGATCACAACCCCGTCAATCTCCTTCAGGCGCGCCTCGAAATGGGTGCGCAATTCTAGCAGAAAGGCCTGTCGTTCCGGCAACTGATTTTGCGCCATTTCGGCGGCCTTGCCGAAGCCGGCGATCAGGGCCGCGTTCTCGGTGCCGGCGCGTCGCTGCTGCTCCTGCGGACCGCCGGCCAACAGGGCCTCGAACCGCAGACCGGGGCGTATAACCAGGGCGCCCATGCCCTGGGGGCCGCCGAACTTGTGCGCCGACAGGGTCATCAGATCGACCCCGAGTTCATTGAAGTCCAGCGGAATCTTGCCGGCCGCCTGGGTGGCGTCGCAATGCAGCAGACGCACACCCTGCCGGCGCGCGATCTCGGCCACCTCGGCCACCGGCTGCAGCACGCCGGTTTCGTTGTTGGCCCGCTGCAGGCTGAGCCATTCGGGTTGAGGCTCGGCCAGACGCTCGGCCAAACCCTCCAGCGCCACCCTGCCGCTGGCATCAACCTCGAGCCAGGACAGTTGCGCGCCCTTGCGCTGCAGCTGCCGCAGGGGTTCGAGCAGACTGGCGTGTTCGATCGGACTGCTCATCAGGGACGGCGAGGCGCAGGTATCAACCGTACCCTTGAGCGCCAGGTTGTTGGCCTCGGTACCGCCGCTGGTGAAGATCACCTGTTGCGGCCCGACGCCGACCAGACGGGCTACCTGATCCCGCGCCGACTCGATGGCCGAACGCAGCAGGCGACCGGAGCCATGCAGGCTCGAGGCATTGCCATGACGGCCGCTGAACAGAGGCAGCATGACCTCCAGGGCCTCCGGCAGCAGCGGGGATGAGGCGTTGTGATCGAAATAGACCGTCATGGCCGCTGTCACCTCAGTGAGCGCTGCTCAGGGATTCGGTCTGCAGCAGATCCTGGTTCTTCAGCAAATCGGCCAGGGAGATGCCGGTCAGGTAGCGGTTGATCTCGTCGCTGAGTTCTTCCCACAACTGCTCGGTCAGACAGGGCTCGTAGTTGCTGGAGCCGGGCACCGCGTCCTTGTTGGTCACCTCCAGCTTCTCGTCGACAGCGGTGATGATGTCGGCGATGCTGATGTCCTCCGGCTCGCCATTGAGCTGGTATCCGCCGCCGGGCCCGCGCGTACTGACCACCAGGTTGTTGCGGCGCATCTTGGCGAACAGCTGCTCGAGGTAGGAAAGCGAGATCCCCTGGCGCTCGGAGATCTCCGCCAGCGACACGGGGGAATCATCCGAGTGCATGACGAGATCCAGCATCGAGGTCACCGCGTAGCGGCTCTTGGTCGATAAACGCATGATGTATGCCCATAAGTCCTTGAGAATGCAGCCAGTATACAAACCCGACCATTTTGGTCAAGTATTATTTCCGAGTGTTTTACTCAGGTATTGAGACTGTGACGGGACCGCAGCGAAGCTGATTTGCATTAACGCATCACGGCAGCGATTTTGCTAGCATTGGAATTTCAGCATATAGCGATACAGTCCGACGCGATGGATCTCAATTCAAGTCTGCTCGACGGTTTCTGGCCCTGGGCGCACCTGCTCTACTGGCCGCTGCTGGCCTGGGCCCTGTACCGCGCGCCCTGGTCGATCCTGACCCAGAAAGATTCCAGCAACGTGCTGTTCGCCACCTGTGTTGCGCTGTTCCTGGTCTGGCAACTGCGTATCCAGGTCGACGACGGGTTGGCCATCCACCTGCTCGGCTCCACGCTGCTGACGCTGATGTTCCGCTGGCAGACCGCGCTGATCGCCAACGCCCTGATCCTGACCGGCATGACCCTGACCACCGACGCGGATTTCGCCGCCTTTGCGGCGAACGGCCTGCTGATGGGCGCCCTGCCCATCGGCATCAGCTACCTGGTGTGGCGCCTCAACGAGTGGTATCTGCCGGCCAACTACTTCGTCTATATCTTCGTGGTCGCCTTCCTGTCGGCGGGCATCGGCATGATCAGCGTCGGCTATGTCGCCTGGCTGCTGCTGAACAGCAGCTCGCAGTTGCCGATGGAAACGCTGGACCAGTTCCTGTGGATCTTCGTGCCGATCATGTACCCCGAGGCCTTCCTGACCGGTGGCGCCATCTCGATCTTCGTCATCTACAAGCCGGAATGGATCGCCACCTTCGACGATCGGCGCTATCTGAGAAACCGCTAATCGATCAAGATTTACGGTATTTCTGTACCGAGCTGAGTATGCCGCGCAGGATATTGACCTCGTTGCGCGTCAGTCCGATGCGCTGATAGAGGCGACGCAGGCGCTTCATCATATGCCGCGGTTGCGCGGGATCGAGGAAGCCCGTGGCCACGAGCACCTGTTCCAGATGCTCGAAATAGCCTTCCAGCTCTCCCGCGCTGGCCATGGGCTCACGTGGTACATCCAGCGTAGGCTGGTTCGCCTGCTGCAACCGCACAAAGATTTCATAGGCCAACAGTTGCACGGCCATGGCCAGGTTCAGGGAACTGTAATCGGGCGCGGTGGGAATCTTGACGGTGTAATGGCAGAACTGCAGCTCCTCGTTGCTGAGACCACTGCGTTCACGGCCAAACACGAGAGAGGCAGATTGACCATCGGCACGATCGCCCAGCATGTCGGCCATCTGTCGTGGACTGAGTTCAGGCCAGCCGAGGCTGCGCGGCCGCGCGCTGGATCCGATCACCAGCTCGCTCTCCGCCACAGCCTCGGGCAGCGTATCCACACGACGGCAGGCATCGAGTAGGTCCAAGGCTCCCGAAGCCCGTGCAATGGCGGTCTCGTCGATACTGCAGCGAGGCGACACCAGGGTCAGATTGCGCAAGCCCATGTTCTTCATCGCCCGGGCCGTGGCGCCGATATTGCCGGGATGGCTGGTTTCCACCAGCACGATCTGCAGGTCGTCGAGTTTCATGGAGCGGCAGGGTACCGACGACGGGCCGGCAATGCCAGCGCCAGACCCGTATCGA
>WGBK01000307.1 GCA_015494335.1 Gammaproteobacteria bacterium
GCGTCACGAGTCCAAGATGCGCGCCATGATCCGCGAGTACACCGATTTCCGCGTGCTCGGTGCGGTACCCCGCAACAACGATATCCAGGTGACCGAACGGCACCTGGGACTGATCCCCGGCAACGAGATGGGCGACCAGGCCGAAGGCGTGATCGAATTGCTGGCCCGGCAGGCCGCCGATCACATCGACATCCTTGCCTTGCTGGAGGCCTCAACGGAACAACAAGGCCTCGAAGATTCCAATGTCAACTCGACAGGACGAACCTGCCCTCCCCCGGACCTGCGCATTGCCATCGCACGCGACACCGCCTTCGGTTTCTACTATCCCGGCGATCTGCAGCGTTTTGCGGAGCTGGGCGTCGAGCTGGTGGCCTTCAATGCGCTGAACGACAGCCGGCTCCCCGCCGAAATTGACGGACTCTTCATCGGCGGCGGCTTTCCGGAAACCCAGGTCGAGGCCCTGTCGGCCAACCAGTCCCTGCTGCGGGATATCCGGCAATCGATCCGCCAGGGTCTGCCGAGCTATGCCGAATGCGGCGGCTTGATGTACCTGTCCCGGGACCTGATGCAGGCGGGTACCGCCTGGCCCCTGTGCAATGTCATACCCGCCAGCGTGGTGATGAGCCGCAAGCCCCAGGGACGGGGTTATGTGATCCTGGAACCGAGCGCCGATCATCCCTGGTATCGGGGTCGCAAGCGCCCCGGCGACATTCATGCCCATGAATTCCACTATTCCTCCTTGCAATATCTGTCCGCCGACCTCAATTATGGCTATGCCATCAAGCGCGGAACGGGAATCGACGGAATGAATGATGGTATCATTCGTCATAATCTGGTCGCCAGCTACACACATCTGCGATCGACCGACCTGCATTCCTGGGTCGATGATTTCGTTTCGTTCACCCGGGAAGCTCTGACCGATTCATGACACGGCATCTTATGGTGTAAAATCGCTCATTTCTGTGTTGCAAACCGTTCGCAATAGCTTGCTATTACGTGCGGTCTGCGCCTTGAATTGAACGATTTTCCACCACAAGCTGCTCGCGCCAGAATCAATCACAGCTTCCCTGAAGATTACAAAGAGGGCCTTTGACTCATGATCAAGGTTACACCCAGCGCCATTTCGCAGATCCGCCTGTCGGCCAAGCAGTCCGGAATTGCCCAGCCCATTTTGCGTATCGCGGTAAAGGAACAGTCCGACGGCTCCCTGCACTATGCCATGGGCTTCGACGACGCCATTTCCGACAAGGATCACCGCTTCCAGGTGGAAGGCATCGAGATGGTCATCTCCGAGGCATCGGAGCCTCTGGCCCAGGACATGACCATCGATTTCGTCGAACTCGACAACGGGGAAAAGAACTTCATCTTCCTCAACCCGCAGGACAAGAACTATTCCCCGCCGGCGGAATAGTCCCGCCCCATGGCATCGCGCAGCAAGACCCTGAATCCCGACGGCGGACAACTCTCGTTCCGCTTCATGCCCGAGATCAGCAGCCTGCGACGCGCGCTGGGCTGCATCTTTCGCTGTCGCGCCTTCGGCACCCTGACCTTGCTCGGGGTTTCACTGCTCGGTCTGGTACTGATCGACCTGCTTTCACCGGATCTCCCCGCCCTGCTCCATCAGGCGCTGATCCTGCTTGCCGCGGTTTCCCTGTTCTTCAGTTTCTACTGGATCTGGACCGACCTGCTGAAACCGGTGATCGACATCGAAGAGTGGTCGCAACAGATGCGCAGCGGCCATCTCGACTACAAGATGAAGGTCGCACGGCACGGCGAACTGTCCCGGCTGACCAGCGATCTCAACGACCTCGGCACCATGATGTACCACCTGGCGCGGGATACCGAGGAGCAATTGCAGGTTCACACCGCCCACACCGAGCAGAAGACCCAGTCCCTGAGCATCCTTTACGATGTCGCCGCCAGCATCAACATATCCAGCAGCCTCGAAGACCTGCTCAAGCGCTTCCTCAAGACCCTGACCGATGTCATCGAGGCCGATGCCGGTGCGGTGCGGCTGGTCAATGAGCAAGGGGATCTGGAACTGGTTGCCAGCATCGGCTTCGATGACGAGCTGATCGAACTGGAAAAGCTCCTGCCGGCCGAAAGCTGCGTCTGCGGTCAGGTCGACCAGTGCGACGAACTGGTGTACCAGGACAGCATGCTGCCCTGCGGTCAGACCGTGCATCACCCCTTCTTCGGGCACGATCTCGGCCTCATCGTCGTGCCACTGCAGTACCAGGGCAGCACGCTCGGCGTCTACAACCTGTTCGTGCGCAAGGACATCTTTGACAGCAAGAACAACAGCGACTACCGGGAACTGTTCACCAGCATCGGGCGGCACCTCGGCATGGCCATCGCCAAGGCCAGACTGGACGAGGAATCGACCAAGCTGTCGATCATGCAGGAACGCAACCGGCTCTCCTACGAGTTGCATGACTCCCTGGCCCAGACCCTGACCAGCATCCGTTTCCAGGTGCGCGTGCTCGACGAAATCCTGCACCAGGACGACGAGGCCACCCTGTGGCAGCAGCTGGAGCGGATCGAGAACACCGTCGACGAAGCCAATACCGAGCTGCGCAGCCTGATCGCCCATTTCCAGGCCCCGATCCGCAAGCAGGCGCTGATCCCGGCGGTACAGGAGATCGTCAAGCGTTTCCGCACCGAGTCGGACATCCACATCTTCTTCCAGCACACCATCGATCAACCTCTCAACCTGTCGGACAAATACCACCTCGAGGTGATCCGTATCATCACCGAGGCCCTGAACAACATCCGCAAGCATTCCGAGGCCAACGTGGCGCGCATCATGATCCGCAAGCGCAGCGATGGAAAACGCCTGCAGATCCTGATCGAAGACGATGGCATCGGCCTGCGCCATTCCGCCGAGGAAGCCCGCCCGGGCGAACAAATCGGCCTCAACAGCATGCGCGAGCGCGCTTCCCGACTGAAGGCCGACTTCACCCTCGAAAGCGATCCCGGCGAAGGCACGCGAATCATTCTCGAATTCGATCTGGAACAGGCACGCAACAACGAGCCTTCTGTTAAAATCGAAACCAGTTTCAACCTGACCTGAGTCGATCACTCCCTGCGCCCATGAACCTCC
>WGBK01000308.1 GCA_015494335.1 Gammaproteobacteria bacterium
AAGGCGGTACTGGAGCGCATCGACCGCGAGATGGAGCAGGCTCTGAAACGGTTTCAGCAGCGCCAGAAGGAAATGGAGCAGAGCCAGAGTCCGGCAAATAAACCGGAAGACAAGCGCTGATTTCCGGGCCGTCCGGCCCACCCGTTTTCCCCTATTCGACCCGCCTTCTGGCGGGTCTTTTGAGAAACACCCATGCCTGAACATTCCCTCGCCTACAACCCCCACGCCGACAAGGAGCTGCGCAGCCGCGTCAAGCTGCTTGGACAACTGCTCGGCAAGGTCCTTATCCAGCACGAGGATCCGCTGGTCTTCAAGACCGTCGAAACCCTGCGCAAGGGCTTCATCCAACTGCGCAAGAAGGACGACCCGAACAAGCGCCAGCAGCTGATGGCGCTGATCGACCGTCTGCCTCCGGCCATCGTGGAACAGGTGATCCGCGCCTATTCGATCTATTTCAGCCTGGTCAATGTGGCCGAAGAGGACTTCCAACATCGGCAGCGTCGCCGCAGCGTGCGCAAGAAGGGCCACGCCGACTGGACCGGCTCCTTCTTCCATACCCTGAGCGAATTCCGTCAGCAGGGCATCGGCGCGGCGGAACTTCAGCGACTGCTCGAACGCCTGTCCTACATGCCGGTATTCACCGCACACCCCACCGAATCGAAGCGCCGTACCATCATGCACCTGCAGCGCCGCCTGTTCGAGATCATCGACGATCTCACCGACCCGCGCATCGGCGGATGGGAAAAGGACGCCCTGATCAAGGAACTGCAGGTGCAGATCGACATCCTCTGGCAGACCAACGAGGTGCGCGAGAAGCGGCCGGATGTGACCGACGAGATCAAGCTCGGCCTGTCCTTTTTCCAGCGCAGCCTGTACGAAGCCATCACTATTGAATACCGTCACCTGGAGAAGGCGATCAGCAATGTCTATGGCCAGGACGAGTTCGGCAACCCGGTGGTGCAGGCGCCGAGTTTCATCCGTTTCGGTTCCTGGATTGGCGGCGACCGCGACGGCAATCCCTTCGTCACCCCGGACACCACGCGCCTCGCCCTGCGCATGCACGCTGCCGAGATTCTCGGCGAATACTGCACCCAGGTGATCGAACTGAGCCGCTTCCTGACCCACTCGCTGCGCTTCTGCAAGCCCTCGGAGGCGTTCATGCAAAGCCTGCTCGAGGACGAGTCCAAGGGCATTCGCGCCTTCGACGAGAAGCGCGACCGCTTCGAGGAGGAGATCTACCGGCGCAAGCTCTACTACATGCATTATCGGCTGCGCGCCAATCTCGACACGGTCAAGAAACGCCTGGCCGGGCACCGCGTCGACGACAACGAGCATTGCTACAAGAGCGCCCGACAGTTCATCGACGACCTCTACCTGATCCACGAATCCCTGTGCAGCCACGGCGATCATGCCGTCGCCAACGGTCAGTTGAAGGATCTGATCCGTCTCGCCGAAACCTTCGGCTTTCATATGCTGAAGCTGGACATCCGTCAGGAATCCACCCGCCACAGCGAAACCCTGCAGGAGATCTTCCGCGTGGCCGGCATCGCCGATTACCTGGAATTGCCGGAGAAATCACGCCTGCAGTTTCTTTCCGACCAGATCAGCAGCGGCCTCAAGCCGGACATCAGCCTCGACGACCTGAGCCCACCGGCGCGCGATACCCTCGAGGTGTTCCAGGTGATGCGCGAGATGCGCGAGGAAATCAGCGAGGATGCCTTTGGCTGCTATGTGATCTCGATGACTCACCAGGCCAGTCATGTCATGGAAGTCATCTACCTGGGCTACCTGGCCGGCCTGGTCGGCCGTCGCAACGGCGACTGGTTCTGCCACCTGATGGTCAGCCCGCTGTTCGAAACCATCGAGGATCTGTCGCACATCGGCGATGTGCTCGACAGCCTGCTCGGCAACGAGCTTTACCGCAAGCTGCTCGAAGCCTCCGGCGGCGTGCAGGAAGTCATGCTCGGCTACTCCGATTCCTGCAAGGACGGCGGCATCGTATCGGCGGCCTGGGGGCTCTACCAGGCCCAGAAGAAGGTCATTTCCATCACCGACCAGCACGGCGTGCAATGCCGCATGTTCCACGGTCGCGGCGGCACCATCGGCCGCGGCGGCGGCCCCACCCATGACGCCATCCTGTCGCAGCCCCACGGCACTGTGCATGGCCAGATCAAGTTCACCGAGCAGGGCGAGGTGCTGTCGAACAAGTACAGCAACGCCGAAACCGCATTCTACGAGCTGTCGATGGGCGTCACCGGTCTGATGAAGGCCAGTCTGCACACCATCCGCCCGACCCAGGTCGATCATCACCGCTACTACGACGACATGCAGCAATTGTCGGAGATCTCGGAACAGGCCTACCGCAAGCTGACCGACGACACGCCCGGCTTCTTCGAGTATTTCTACGAAGCCACGCCAGTGCGCGAAATCGGCCTGATGAACATCGGCTCGCGGCCTTCGCACCGACGCATGGAAGACCCGTCCAAGTCTTCGGTGCGGGCCATACCCTGGGTCTTCGGCTGGGCCCAGTCGCGGCACACCCTGCCGGCCTGGTACGGCGTCGGCAGCGCCCTGGAACAATGGATGCATGAACAGGGCGAACGGGGGCTGGAGCGCCTGCGCGAGATGTACCGCGAATGGCCCTTCTTCAGCGCCATGATCTCCAACAGCCAGATGGCCCTGTTCAAGGCCGACATGCGGATCGCCGAGCAATATGCCGGTCTGGTGCGCAACCGCGAGCTGGCCCATACCGTGTTCGGCATGGTCCGCAGCGAATACGAGCGGACGGTCGCACAAGTCCTCGAAGTGGCTCAGATCGAGTACCTGCTGGCCGACGACCCACTGCTGTATCTGTCACTGACCCGCCGAGATCCCTACCTCGACCCCCTCGGCTACATCCAGATCGACCTGTTGCGCAAATACCGCGACGAGAAAACCGAGGAACACCAGCGTGAGGAATGGCGCAGCGCCCTGCTGAGCAGCATCAACGCCATTGCCGCCGGCATGCGTAATACGGGCTAGAAGTCTGTCGGACTCAGGGGTTCTACTGCACCACTTTCCCACGAGCCTCGCTACGGCCCCCTAAATCCGACAGACTCCCAACCCCAGCGGTAGCTGTGCTGGCTCAGGTTGGCAAAGCGCCAGACCGAGGCAAAGCCTTGTACCCGATCGTCCCCGGCGGCCCCGGCAGCGACCAGCAGCGGCAGATAGTGCTCGGTGGTCGGCAAGGACAGGGCCGCGCCTTCCAGTCGCATCGGGTCGCACAGGGTATCGGCATCCCCCGCCGCAACGGCCTCATCGACAGCGGCCATGAAGTCCCGCGCCCAGGTCTCAGGCCGGGTATTCATCGGCTTGCCCAGGTCGGCTCGGGCCAGATTGTGGACGATGACGCCGCTGGCCAGAATCAGCACGCCCTCCTCTCGCAGGTCCGCCAGCTTCTGCCCCAGGCGATGGTGGGCCTCGAAGCCCTGCCCCGGTGCCACGGACAACTGGGTTACCGGCAGCTGCGCCTCCTCGAAACAGGCCTTCAACGGAACCCAGGCTCCGTGGTCGAGACCGCGGTCCTGGTCGAGAGCCAACCCCAGCCTTTGTGCCAGCTCTTCCGCCCACCCGGTATCTTCCGGCGGCGCATATCGCATCTCGTACAGCGCCTCGGGAAAGCCATGAAAATCGTGAATGGTCTGTCGGTGCCGATTTCCGCCAACGCTCAAGGCCGGCGTGGTCCAGTGCGCCGAGACGACCAGTATGCGTTTCAGCCCGTCGGCTTGCGCACAGGCCCCGCGCCAGGCATCGATCACCGGATCCTGCTGCAGCAGGATATCCGGCGAACCGTGGGCTATGAACAGCACGGGTGCCTTCGAAGAGGGTGCGGCTTGCATCGGTGGTTTCCTCGGGT
>WGBK01000309.1 GCA_015494335.1 Gammaproteobacteria bacterium
CCCAGGTGCTGCGCCAGCTCAGGCTGCGGCGGGCCAACGCGATGAGAAAGGCTCCGGCGGCGCCGATGCCGGCGGCCTCGGTGGGCGTGAACACGCCGCCGTAGATACCCCCCATGACCACGCCAAACAGGATCAGCGTGCCCCAGACGCCGCGCAGCGAGCGCCAGCGTTCCGCCCAGGGCATGCGTTCGCCACGCGGCCCGGCCTCGGGTTTGCGCCACACCGTCCAGGCCACGGCACCGAGGTAGAGCAGGACGCCGAGCAGACCGGGCAGAAAGCCGGCCGCAAACAGTTCGCGGATGCTTTGCTCGGTCATGATGCCGTAGATCACGAGGATCACGCTGGGCGGGATGAGGATGCCGAGGGTGCCTCCGGCGGCAATGGAAGCGGCCGCCAGCGAGTCGCTGTAGCCGTACTTGCGCATCGGCGGCATCGATACCTTGGCCATGGTGGCCGCGGTGGCCAGGCTGGAACCGCAGATGGCCGAGAAACCGCCGCAGGCGACCACGGTGGCCATGGAGAGTCCGCCGCGCAGATGTCCGAGAAAGGAATAGGAGGCCCGGTACAGTTCCTGGGACAGGCCGGCGCGAGTGACCAGGTTGCCCATCAGGATGAACAGTGGGATGACCGACAGGCCGTAGTCCTGGGAGGTGTCGATGACGCGGCGGGAAGCCATCGACAGGGAAGCAATCCAGTTGCCGTCGTTGAGATAGAGAAAGCCGAAGAACCCGACCAGCCCCATCGCGAAACTGATTGGCATGCGTGCCAGAATCAGCAGCAGCAGGATCAGGAAACCGGAAACGGAGACCAGCATGGCGTGGGATTCAGCAGTATTCCTGCAGGCTGCGCTGCAGGCGCCAGGCACGCCAGGCCCGGTAGTTGCCGAGACTGACCGTCATCGCGGCGGTCAACCAGCAGGAGACGGCGATGAACAGCATCATCCAGCCACTGGGGATACCGAGATATTCGGTGACCTCCTCGTAGCTCAGGCTGCGTTGTCCGAGCACCCAGATGCGCTGCCCGAGATAGAGCAGGGAGCCGGAGATGATGAGGTTGAACAGGACCGTGCGGATGAAGTGCAGGCGCGGCGGAACGAAACCGTCGAGGATATCGACGACCACCTGTTCGTTGCGCCAGGTGATGATAGGAAACACCGAGAACACGACGATGCCGACGGCAATCTCGGTGAGTTCGGTGGAGCCGGTCAGGGGGTGGTTGAAGACATAGCGTCCCACCACATCGACCACGGTGATCATCATCAGGGCCAGCAGCGTGAAAGCCGACAGCCCCTGTAAAAAAAGGACCAATCCGCGGATTGGTCCCTTTTCGGTGCTGCGAGTCAGATCCGCCATGGACGTACTGCTCGGCGGCTCGCGTTACTTGCCGTAGCTGCGGGCGATGCTGCGCAACTCCCACAGGGCCTTTTTCGCATCCACGCCGCGATCCTTGACCTCGTCGAGCCAGGCCTGGTCCATGCCGGCGGTCAACTGCTTGAACTCCTGCATGATCTTCGGCGTGGCATCCATGATGGTGTTGCCATAGGCGCGGGCGTCGGCTTCGCCGATCTTGGCGTCCTCGCCCCAGAAGCGACCGGCCATGGCCGAGAGTTTTTCGCCGGACACGGACAGGATGGCCTTGCGATCCTTCTCGCTCAGCGAGTCCATGAAGTCCGGGCTCAGGAAGATGAAGAAGCTGCCCAGGTACATGCCGTGGGGGAATTTCAGCGTGAAAGGAGCGACTTCCTTGAGGCGCAGTGTGCGTTTTTCACCCATTGGCATGAATACGCCATCGGCGACCCCCTGGGACAGGATCTCGTATACCTTGGAGCCCGGAGCGGCCACGCCCTCGACACCCATGCGCTTGGCGAGATCGGTCTGAACGCCGCCACCGATGCGGATCTTCTTGCCCTTCATCTGGGACAGGTCGTCAATCGGCTCGCGCAGGTGAATCTGGCCCGGGCCGTGGGTGAAAAGACCGGCCAATACGATGCCACGATGCTCGCCGGCCTTCTTCAGGTACTTGTTGTAGACACGCCAGTGGGCCACGGAGGCCGCTTCGGCGCCGGCATCCAGGTTCGGCAGCTCGACGATCTTGGTCAGCTTGAAGCGGCCGGGGAAATAGCCGTGGTAGGTCCAGCCGGCATCGAACACGCCATCCTGCACCTGGTCAAGCAATGCCTTCGGGTGGCCGCCGGGGTACTCGATCTTGACCTTGACGCGACCTTCGGTGGCTTCCTCGATCCATTTGCCCCAGGTCGGCAGCACATCCTTGTTCATGGTGTGCTTGGGCGGCAGCCAGGAGCCGATGCGCATGATCTTCTCTGCGGCGGCCTGGCCGGGCAGGGCTATGGCGCTGGCGGTCATCGCCAGGCCGAACAGGAACTTGCTCAGGTTCTTCATGGTGTTCTTCCTCTTGGTAAAGCGGTTGATCCGGTCGGCTGGCCCGGTCCCGAAGGCGGTTGCCGCCGTCTGGTCTCGTTATTGTATCGTCAGGCCGCAGGCTCGACGCGGTTGATATGATACAGATTCGAGCGCTATAATCAAACCAGTTGTATCAGATCAGGCGGCTTGTCCTGCTCCATAGTAGGCGCAAATCCCGTATCGAAGCCAGTTTGTACGCAAAATCGGAAGTCTCCGTTTCCGTTATTCGTAAATTTCGGCTCCTGATTTCCCTGTCATCCGCCATCTGCGAGTCCAGACATGAGCGAAAGCAAGGTCCCCACCCATGCGGCCCAGACGCCGCTGGACGATTTCTCCGGCTGCCATCGCGGCATCATCCGCAATTTCGAAAGCCTGCAGGCACTGGCCGAATCCTACCGGTCGGGCGAAGCACCGTCGAAATTGAAAGACAGTGCCCGCCACATTCTGAATTTCTTCGAGGATGTGGTGCGGGTGCACCATGCGGAGGAAGAGGAGGAGCTGTTCACGGCGGTATTGCAGAATCTCGAGGGCGAAGACGAGGAAACCGCCCGCCGGGCGCGACAGCAGATTCGCCGCCTGGTACACGAACACCGGGAGCTGGAAGCCCTGTGGGCAAGTCTTGAGGAAGGGCTGCGGCAACTGGCACGGGGACGGGAGGCCGATTTCGATGCCGATGCGGCCGAACGCCTGGCCCGGAAATACCTGGCCCATGCCCGTTTCGAGGAAGAGGAATTCCTGCCGCTGGCGGCCCGCATTCTCGACAAGAGCGCTCTTTCCGCCCTCGGGTTGTCCCTGCACCTGCGGCACCAGGAAGAGTTCAATCCCTATATCTGAAGCCGGGAGTCTTCCTCCCGTTGCGGTTCAGTCTCCGTTCTCCCCCGAGGACTTGTAGAACTTCGGCCAGTGTTCCTTCACCACCGGGCTGTCGCTCGCCAGGCTGTGGCAGCTGTCGAGGAAACCCATCGCCAGTTTCTTCTCGTCGATGGCGCTTTCGCCGTTTTCC
Organism: Gammaproteobacteria bacterium; assembly: GCA_015494335.1. Classification (GTDB taxonomy): domain Bacteria; phylum Pseudomonadota; class Gammaproteobacteria; genus S144-22. The sequence continues at coordinate 3,424 of WGBK01000309.1, forward strand.
CGTTCCTCGCGCGCCAGCTCGCTGACCAGGGTCTGCACCGCCGTGGTGGCGATCGGACCGAGCAGCTCGGTCAGGTGGGTGCAGCCCTGCACGCCGCCGATGCGCTGCTTGACCTGCTGGCGAAAGCCGGGGGCAATGCGCAGGCCGATGAGTTTCTCGGCCACCGGCGTGATCCGGCTGCAGTAGTTGTAGGGCGCTGCATCGATGCTGGCAGCGGCATCGACGATGATCATCTCCAGGTCGATGGTGATGCGCAGGCGGATGTCGTGCAGGGCCTCGCCGGCGCGGATGATGCCGCCGCGATCCTTGTTGGGAAAGTCGAAAGCCTTGGTGTCCACCAGTCGGCCCTCGATATCGATCAGGCCGTCGTCGCGTCGATAGCCATCGCATTCGATGCGGCGATGGTGTACGGGCTTGCGGGCTTCGGGGCTGGGCAGGGGCATGGTCGTTCCTCGGGATCCGGGGCGCACATTCTCTTGTTTTTTCAAGCTGCCTGCAAAGCCTTTGCTGCGTCTGTTTTACGCATCGGGCAGGTTTCTTTGCATCGCCGGGAACATCGACGGTACAATCGAAACGAGTCCATCGACTCTCCGGTCCCGCGGGACCCGGAGCGCGTTGGTTCCGTTCTCTCCACAGCAAGACAGCAGGGTCGCGGCCTTTGAATCTGAATCCCTTGTACAACCTGATTGCGGATCGCCGGTTGATTGCCGCGGTCAGCCTGCTGCTGGTGTTGCTGTTGGCCTGGCAGCTTTCGCTGCTGCTGTGGAGGCTGGTGCCGGAGCCACCGTTGCCTGCTGTCAAGATGTCGGAACCGGGATCGTCGATGTCGGATCGGTCTGCGTCCGCGCCTGGTCTGGACCAGAAGATCGCGCGTATCGCCGCGGCGGAGCTGTTCGGCAAGGCCGTGGACCGTTCACAGCCCAAGCCGGAACCGGTCAAGGAAGCGCCGAAGAGCACCCTCAACTACAAGCTGCGCGGCATCTATTATTCCGAGGACAAGGCCCTGGCCTCGGCGATCCTGCAGAAGGGTAGTGGCAAGAGCCAGTTCTACCGTCTTGGCGATGAAATCGACAACGGTATCTATATCGATCGCATCCTGCCCGACCATATCCTGATCTCGCGCAACGGACGGCTCGAGAAACTGGAGCTGGAAAAGCCGAAGGCGCGCAAGGGAGCATCCCGTGCCAGCGCCAATCGCTCGCCGGCCCTGCCGGCCCCGGCCAACGCCACGCGGGTATTGCAGAGTTACAAGCGGCGCTATGCCGACAACCCGCTGGCCCTGGCCAAGCGCTTCCAGGCGATCCCGGTCAACCGGGGCGGACGCAATATCGGCTACAAGCTCAAGGCCCTGCGCGGCGAACGCCTGTTGCAGAAGCTGGGCCTGCGCGAGGATGATGTCTTTGTCGAGATCAACGGCATCGGTCTCGACAAGCCCTTCCAGGCCCTGGATGCGCTGAAGTCGCTTTCCACCGCCGAAAATGTTTCCATCACGGTGTTGCGCAACGGCAGTCGCGAAACCCTGGATTTCAGTCTCAACCGCTAATAACAACGAGTTCCCACCACCATGCCACCGATTTTCCGTTCCATCGCTGTCGCCCCGGCCCGGTTTCTGCCCCTGCTGATGCTGCTCGGGCTGTTGCTGGCCCATCGGACCGTGCAGGCCGAGGAGGTAACGCTGAATTTCAGCGATGCCGACCTGACCGCCGTGGTCAACAGCGTATCGCAGATCACCGGCAAGAATTTCATCATCGATCCGCGGGTCAAGGGCAAGGTGACGGTGATCTCGTCCAAGCCGTTGAGCGAGGACGAGGTCTACAAGGTGTTCCTGTCGATCCTGCAGGTGCATGGCTTTGCCACTGTTCCCACCGAGAACGCGATCAAGATCATCCCCGATGCCTCGGCCAAGCAGGATGCGGCTCCGGTGGTCAACCGTGCCTCGCGCAAGGATGGCGACCAGCTGGTCACCAAGGTGATCCAGATCCGCAATGTCAATGCGACCCAGCTGGTGCCCATCCTGCGGCCGCTGGTGGCGCAGCAGGGCCATCTGGCGGCCTATGCGCAGACCAACGTGCTGATCATCTCCGACCGGGCCTCCAACATCAGTCGCATCAGCGAGATCATTCAGCGCATCGACAAGCAATCCGATGCCGACATCGAGTTCATCCAGCTCGAACACGCCTTTGCTTCGGAAGTGGTGCGGTTGCTGCAGAACCTGGCCACCACGGCGCCGGGCAAGAAAGGCGCCCAGGCCACGGTCAAGTTCAGCGCCGACGAGCGCACCAACAGCATCCTGCTGACCGGCGAGCCCAGTGAACGGTTGAAGTTCAGCTCGATCATCAAGAAACTCGATCGCCCGGTGGATTCGGCCGGAAACATCCACGTGGTGTATCTGCGTTATGCCGATGCCGAGAACATCGCCAAGATCCTCGGCAGCGTCGGCAAGGAAGTGGTCAAGGCCCAGTCGAAGAATGTCGGCGGCAAGGGAGCCGCTACCGGCAACAGTCTCAATATCCAGGCCGATCAGGTCTCCAATGCCCTGGTGATCACCGCGCCGATGTCGGTATTCCGTTCCCTGCGCTCGGTGATCCAGCAGCTGGATATCCCGCGCGCCCAGGTGCATATCGAGGCGATCATCGCCGAGGTGTCGATGGATGCCTCCAACGAGCTGGGCGTGCAGTGGATCATCGACGGCACGCCGAAGGACAACCCGGCGCTGGTGACCAATTTCGCCGGCTCGACCACGCCGATCTCGTCCCTGGCCTCGGGTGCGGCGGCCATTGCCGATGGCCTGACCCTGGGCCTGGGCCGGCTCGACGAGCCGTCCCTGAACTTCGTAGCCCTGATCCGCGCTCTCGCCGGCGACTCGGACACCAACCTGCTGTCCACGCCTTCCATCGTCACCCTCGACAACCAGGAAGCGGAGATCGTGGTGGGGCAGAACGTGCCCTTCGTCACCGGTGAATACACGGCCTCTTCGAGCACCGGCGGCACCAGCATCTCCAATCCCTTCCGTACCATCGACCGCAAGGACGTGGGCATCACCCTGAAGGTCAAGCCGCAGATCAACGAGGGGGATTCGATCACCATGGAAATCCAGCAGGAGGTTTCCAACATCAGTGGCAGCAGCACCGGCGCCGTTGACCTGGTCACCAACAAGCGTTCCCTCAATACCACGGTGCAACTGGCCGATGGCGAGTTGCTGGTGCTAGGCGGACTGATCGACGACGTGCTGGTGAATACCGAGCAGAAGGTGCCGGGCCTCGGCGATATCCCGGTCCTGGGGGCTCTGTTCCGCGCCAAGAAGACCACCAAGAAGAAGCGCAACCTGCTGGTGTTCATCCGTGCCACGATCATCCGCGATCCGGCCAAGGCGCGCCGCCTGAGCGAAAGAAAATACAACTTCATCCGCCAGGAACAGTTGCTCAAGAGCGAGGAACTGGGCGATCTCAACCCGGTATTGATCGAACTCGGAGACGAACCGGTCGGAGATCAGTAGAGCCTTCCGGCCGTGGAGATCCTGCTGATCCTGGGGCTTGCGGCAGCGCTCGATGCGGGGCTGCTGCTTTACCTGCTGATTCGCAGCCGCCTGCAACAACCCTTCCTGCTGCTGGCTGTCGGCGTCAACCTGTTCGCGCTGCTGCAGGCCCTTTCCGCGAACCTTCCGCAGCAGGGCCTGGTGATCAATCACTACAGCCTGATCGTGACTCTCTATGCCTGGTTGCTGTATCTGCAATCGCTGTACCTGCAGATCCCCAACCGTCCCTGGACGCGTTATGGTCCGCTGGCTGTCGTCAACCTGCTGCTGTTCGCGCTGTTCCTGTTCCAGTTCCAAATCGATCGCATCTCCGGCACGCTGTATTTCAACATCACCACGCTGATGTTTGCCGGCATCTTCACCAGTATCTCGATGCTGTTCTTCATCGAGAACCTGATTCGCCACCTCAAGCCGGAACGGCGCTATGCCTACAAGCACCTGCTGTTCCTGCTCATGGTGCTGGCCATGATTCATCTGCTCTATTTCTACCAGCGCGTGTCCTATCACGAGGAGAGCCAGATGCTGATGTACCTGGTGCTGCTGGTCCAGTTACCTCTCCCGCTGTTCGTGGGCATCTCGGCTTCGCGCATACAGGATCTCGAGGGGCCGGCAGACTTCCTGCCCGGCAAGGGCGGGCAGGTGCAGTACTTCATGGTGCTGATCGGCGCCGGCCTGCTGCTTGCCGGCGTCATGCAGATGCTCGATTTCTATTTCAGCGAGGTGCGCAGCAATTTCTATCACGCGATCCTGTTGCTGCTGCTGCTGGTTGTGGGCGGTCTGCTGCTGCTCTCGGATCTGTTCCGTTCCGAGATCAACCTGTGGCTGCGTGCCTATTTCCTCGGCGACCCCACGGATTACCGTCGCGAATGGCAACGCGTCACCGCTATCACCCGGGACGAGGAAGGCATCGAGCAACGCATCCTCGATTATTACCTCGATTGCCTCGATGCCAGGGAAGGGGCCCTGTATCTGTCCGACCGGCAGCGCTTGCGACGCACGGCCCAGCGGGGTTCGGGCTTCGGTGACGAGTTTTGCCTGAAGCAGGGCTGGGAGATGGATACCGAAACCCTGGGACCGCAACTCCATTGCCTGAAGGCGGATCGAGGTTGGGGTGATCTGCTGATCCTGCTGAGCATCGACGAGCATATTCAGGCCATCTGCCGCCTGCGCAGTCCGCGGGATCCGCAGCTGATCGGCGCTTCCCGGATTTCGCTCTGCGAGACCGTAAGCAACGAGTTTGCGATTCGTCTTGGCGAAATCCAGCAGAAGCGGAGACTGCAACGGCAGGAGAAACTGGCGGGCTTCAACCGGACGGTGGCCTTCCTCGCCCATGACTTGAAAAATATCGTGGCACAACAAGGACTTGCGTTGGAAAACTTTCCCAAATATCGCGACGATCCCGAGTTCCTGGACGACTTTTGTGACACCATCGAGCATTCCACGCGGAAACTCGAAGACCTGATCGCCCAATTTCGATACAAGTCACTAAATTCGGCCGGGGACACTGCTAGTTTGCGCCAACTGATCGATTTTCTGCTGCACAAGAAGAGAGTGCTCGGCGAGCGCCTTGAACTCGATCTACCAGAATTGACCGATGAGGAGCAAGCCTTGCCAAAGGATCTGCAGGTAGTCGCCGACAACCTGTTGAAGAATGCCCTCGAGGCTTCCGAGCCGAATCAGCCGGTCCGCCTGCGGATCCGCTGCCTGAAGGGGCGCTTCGAGCTGCAGGTCTGCGACCGGGGGCAGGGCATGAGCCGGGACTTCATCCGTGACCAGCTGTTCGAACCCTTCGTCTCGACGAAGCAGGACAAGGGGCTCGGGGTCGGCATGTACCATGTGCGCAATATCGTCGATGAACTGAACGGACATATCGATGTCGAGTCCGAACCCGGAAAGGGAACCTGTATCACCGTGGAAACCGAGTGTAGATGAGCGACAAGACCCGTGTATTGATCGTCGAGGACGACCCCGGCCTGCAAAAGCAGCTGAAATGGGCGCTGAAATCGGATTTCGACCTGCTGCTGGCCGAAAATCGCGAGCAGGCTCTGCAGCTGTTCGAGAAGCACCAGCCGCCGGTCGTGGTCCATGATCTCGGGCTTCCGCCGGACGAGCGGGGTGTCAGCGAGGGCCATGCCTCGATCCGCCAGATGCTGCAGCAATCCCCCGACACGCGCATCATCATCATGACCGGCAAGGGTGACCGCAAGGATGCTATCGAGCTGATCGGCATCGGCGCCCACGATTTCCTAGGCAAGCCGGTGGACACGGACCAGTTGCGTCTGATCATCGAACGCGCCGGTTTCGTCAGCGAACTGCAACGCGCCAGCCGCGAGGCCCGGTCGTCCGTCGACAACGGCGATGAACTCTACCTGTTGCCGGGCGTGATCGGCCGCAGCCGAGTGATGCGACAGGTGGCGGAGATGGTGCGCAAGGTGGCGCCCACCTCGGCCAGCACCTTCATCCAGGGACCGAGCGGCAGCGGCAAGGAACTGATTGCCCGCGCCATTCACGAACTGAGCGAACGGGCCAACGAACCTTTCGTGGCCATCAACTGCGCAGCGATTCCCGAATCTCTGCTCGAAAGCGAATTGTTCGGCCACGAGAAGGGAGCCTTTACCGGTGCCGACAAGCGCAGCATCGGCCGCATCGAACAGGCCAACGGCGGCACCCTGTTTCTCGACGAGATCGGCGACATGGCCTACGAGCTGCAGGCGAAGATCCTGCGCTTTCTGCAGGAGAGGATCATCCAGCGGGTGGGCGGCAAGACGGATATCCCGGTGGATGTGCGCGTGGTCTCGGCTACGCATCAGGATCTCGGGCAGCTGATTGCCGATGGCCGCTTCCGCGAGGATCTGTATTACCGCATCAACGAGTTCGAGTTGCGTCTGCCGCCACTGTCCGAACGGGAGAATGACGTTGAGCTGATCGCCCGTCATCTGTTGCATCGGTTTGCCGAGTCTCACGAGAAGGGGCAACTGCATTTCACCGAGGATGCGCTGCTGGCCATCCGCCGCCACGATTGGCAGGGGAACATCCGGCAGTTGTCCAATGTCATCAACAAGGCGGTGATTCTGAGTTCCGCAGAATGGATCGGCCCCGATGACCTCGGCCTGGCCGAGGATTCCGAGGATTTCGATCAGATCACCCTGAACAACATCCCGACCCTGAAGCAGGCGCGAGAGGAAACCGAACTGAGGCTGATCATGAAAGCCATGCGTGCCCATGACAACAATGTAAAGGACGTCGCCGCGCACCTGGGCGTATCACGCCAGCGCGTATACGAATTGCTGCGCAAGCACGACATCCCGTTTTGAGAAGGAAGCCATGAGAAAAACCGCAACAATGTCATTCCATTCCGTGTCTGCACGCCTGTTGGGTCTGATACTCCTGTCCTCGGCGCTGTTACTGGGAGGCTGTTCCAAACCGCCGACCGAAAAGATCGACAACCTGCAACTGGCCCGCTTCTATGCGGACAATGGCACCTATACCCTGGCCCTGTCGACCTTGCAGCAGGAGCAGGAGAAGGCCCCGAAGAACCCGCGAGTATATCGCGAACTGGCAGAGATCTATCTGGAACTGGGTTACTCGGTGGATGCCCTGGAGGCCATCGACAAGGCCATCGAGCTCGGCTGCTCCAGCAGCGATTGTGCGGAACTGCGCCTGCGCAGCCTGATCGCCGGCGGCAAGCTGAAGGATGCTCAACAGCAGCTCGGACGCATCGGGAACAGCCTCCCGAAGCCCCGGCGAGATTTCTACCAGGCTCAGATCGACTATCGCAAGGGCGGCGATCGCAAGCAGGCAATCGCGCGCCTTCAGGCGCTCGACCTGCCGGAAGCGCGCAGCGAATACCTGCGCCTGCTGTTCGCCGACGGACAATACACGAAACTGGTCGAACTCTATGAGCAGGCCAGGGACAAGCCCGCCCAGGCCGACGACTGGCTGATCTTCGCCAAGGCCCTGTTTCTGATGAAGCGCCATGAGGAGGCCGACCGGGCCCTGATCCAGCAGCGCCTGGCCGACAAGGCCGATGTGATCACGCCGCGCAAGATCGAAGCGGTGGAGCTTCAGGTCAAGAACAATATTGCGCAAAACAAGTTTGCCGAGGCCCAGGCCATCTACGACGCCTTCCTCGAGAACTACAAGGGTAGTGGCTATGTGGCCATGCAGGATGCGTTGAAGGATCTCAAGTCCAGGGATTTCGACTCCGCGATCAAGAATATCGAGGGACTGGCTCAGGCCAGCCCGGACAATCTGCAGACGGCGCTGATTCTTTCCCTCGCGAAGTTCGGCAAGGGTGATTACCGGGCCGTGGTCGATACCCTGAACCTGTTTCGCGACAAGCTCGACGCCTCCGGCAAGAGTCTTCTTGCCAAGGCCTACCTGAACCTGCGTCAGCCTGATCCGGTGATCGAACTGGCCAGCGGCGCATCTGCGCCGGAACTGAAACTGGACCTCGCCAGCGCCTGGCTGCAGAAGGGGCGAAAGGACATGGCGCGTCCCCTCATCGATGCAGTCGATCCCAAGTCCCTGAAGGAAACGGAGCTGTTGCAGTATGTTCAGCTGCTGGCCCAGCTCGGCGAGAACCATCGCATCGAGCAGGCCCTGAGTTCCCGCGAACTCAAGGATCCTCGCCTGCAGAAGCTGCTGGTTTCGGTGTTGCTGCAACAGAAGCGTCCGGAGGAGGCCGAACGCTATGCCCGTTCCCTGGCCGACCCGAGGCAATCCCTCGAGCTGCAGATTCACCTGGCCCTGCAACAGAAGGACAGGAAGAAAGCCCTGCAACTGCAGGAACGCCTGACCCGGGACCGTCAACTCAAATCCGACGAGGCACGATTGGCCGCCCTCTACCTGGCCAACCAGCAGGTGAACGAGGGCTTTGCCGCGATCCAGCGCGGTTTTGCCAAGCCCGGTAGCAATGCCGCTTTCCTCAAGATGCTCCGTGTCCTGTTGCAGAAGGGCGATTATCCCGAAATCCGTCAATGGATGCAGGAACAGCCGTCTACCGTGGAGGGGTATGACGAATTGCAGTTGCTGCTGGCCGAGGCCGAACTGAAGGACCAGCCCGAACTGGCTCGACAGCGCCTTCAGCCTCTGCTGGAGCGCAATGACCCGCGGGCAGTGGTACTGATGGCAAAGGCGGATCCGGAAAACGGAGCCAAGGTTCTGCAACAGGCGCTGGAGCGCAAATACCATCCGCTGATCGCCCAGTTGCTGTACCAGTACTATCTGAAGAAGGGCGACCAGAAGGGCTTTGCTGAGCTGCTCCAGCGTATCGAGCGGGAACAGGACGACAGTCCGAACAAGGACGCCCTGCTGGCCCGCGGCTACCTGCGCCTGGGTGAACTGCCTCGCGCCGAGACCTTTACCGATGCCCTCGAGAAAAAGGGGTTCAGGGCCCGGGCGCTGGAGCTCAAGGGTGATATTCACCTGGCCGCCAAACGCTACGGTAAGGCGGTCAAGGCCTACGGAGCTGCCCTGGCGATGAAGCCCGGCGATGCTCTGGCCGCGAAGTACATACAAACTCGCCTGGCCGCGGGGGAGGACCAAAACCGGGTTCTCGATGATGCCGAGAAGCTGCTGGGAAAACACCCTCGCTATACGGCCCTGAAGGGATTGCTGGCGGCATCCCTGTTGCAGTCGAAGCCGGATCGGGCGATGAAGCTCTACGAACAGATCCTCGAACAGCAGCACAACAATATCACGGCCATGAACAACCTGGCCTGGCTGTACCTGGATCGTGATGCCAAGAGGGCCCTGCAATTGTCCGAGACCGCTTTTCGCATGTCGCCGCGCAACCTGAACGTGGCCGACACCTACATCCGTGCCCTGTACAGAAACGGACGCAAGACCCAGGGTCGGAAACTGCTGGAACGCCTGCGCGAGAAGAATCCGGACAGCCGCATCCTGGAAAAACTGTCGCAACAGCTGTCATGAACCTGGCCACTGCAAGCTCTTCGACGATGGATACCTCGGTGGAGAAAAGCCGGTGGTCGGCGCGTGGCTATCTGCTGTTGTTTCTGCTGCTGACCGGGCTTTTGTACCGCAATGAGCTCTTGACTCTGTTTGCCTCCTGGTTTGATGACGGGGATTACATCACCAAGGGTCCCATACTCTGGGGCCTGGCCCTGTTTTTCCTGCTGCGGGATGTGTTGCCGCGACGGGTCTTTGCGCGCAGCACGAGGTTGGATGACATCCTGCTGTTGGCCGTGATCTTGCTGCTGATGGTGTTGCTCGAGGACCGGGTACCCTTGCTGTTGCCCATGCTGGTGATTGCCCTGCTGAGGCATTTCAGTGTGGAACCGGACACTCAGCCGAATTTTTTCATCCTGTTCTGCCTGCTGGCCTTTTCCTTGCCATATTTTCCGTTGCTGGTGCCCTGGTTGCAGTATATGGCGGTTACTGTCGTCGAAGGGACACTGGGGCTGTTTGGCATTCCGGCAATGGTCCAGGAAAACTACATTGCCATTCCCCGCGGCCAGTTCTATGTAGCCGAGGCCTGTAGCGGTTTTCGCTATCTGGCCAACAACCTGATCCTGTTCTTTCTCTATACGCTGTTCAGTCGCTTCAACACCCGCCAATTCCTGATGGCACTGGGTGTGACCGTGTTGCTCTCCCTCGCCGTAAACTGGCTCCGTATCTTCATCATCGTGTTTGTGGCTCACAACTGGGGGCTGGATGTGCCCTTTTTCGTCAAGGGTCATGGCAATCTCGGATGGGTGGTCTATGCCTTCATGCTGGTGCCCTTCTTCTGGAGCTTCCTGCGCATCGAGAGAATGAGACTTGCGCCGCCAAAGGGACTACAATTCCTGCAAAGGGAGTGGCTGCCGGTTTCTTCGCAATGGCTGCTGCTGCCGGTATTCGCCTGGTCCCTGATCCGATGACCCCTGAACATGACAGCATCCCCGACGCTACTGCCTTACAGCTTTGCCCGCAAACACGGTGTCCTGCTCGATGCCAGCGACCCCGAGCGACCGGTATTGCTGCTGCGCCCGGATGCCGGGCCGCAGTCCCTGGCTGAGATCCAGCGTGCAGGCTTCCATGCGAAAGAATTGCAGCAGGTCAGCGAAAGCGACTTCAACCATCGACTGGGCGTGTTGTACGAGGGCGGCAGCAATACACAGCTGCTGAACGCGGAAACCCTCGGTGGTGAGCTGGATCTCGATGATGTCGCCCGTGAGCTGTCCGAACCGGAAGACCTGCTGGAAAGCGATGACGATGCCCCGATCATCCGCCTGATCAATGCCCTGATTACAGAAGCGATCAAGGAAAACGCTTCGGATATTCACATCGAACCCTTCGAAACCCGCCTGTCGATCCGCTTTCGCATCGATGGCGTATTGCGCGAGGTGCTGGAACCGCCGCGCCAGGTCGCCTCGCTGCTGGTGTCGCGGATCAAGGTCATGGCCAAGCTCGATATCGCCGAGAAGCGCCTGCCCCAGGATGGGCGCATCGCCCTGCGCATCGCCGGCCGCCCGGTCGATATCCGGGTATCCACGCTGCCCTCGGGGCATGGCGAACGCGTGGTCATGCGCCTGCTCGACAAGCAGGCCGGCCGCCTCGACCTGGCCCAGCTCGGTATGGCTTCCGACGAGGAACGGCGCCTGCGCAAGCTGATTGCCCGGCCCCACGGCATTCTTCTCGTTACCGGACCCACCGGCTCGGGCAAGACCACCACCCTGTATGCCGTGCTCAGCGCCCTCAACAGCAGCGAGCGCAATATCCTCACCGTCGAAGACCCGATCGAATACGATCTCGACGGCATCGGCCAGACACCGGTCAACACCAAGGTCGACATGACTTTCGCCAAGGGATTGCGCGCGATCCTGCGTCAGGATCCCGATGTGGTGATGGTCGGCGAGATCCGTGACAGCGAAACCGCCCAGATCGCCGTGCAGGCGAGCCTGACCGGGCACCTGGTGCTGTCGACCCTGCACACCAATTCCGCCACCGGCGCGATCACGCGCTTGCAGGATATGGGTATCGAGCCCTTCCTGTTGTCCTCCAGCCTGCTCGGCATTCTTGCCCAGCGCCTGGTGCGCAACCTGTGCCCGGAGTGCAAGCAACCCCTCGAGTTGAGTTCCGAAGAACGCGAACGCTATGGCATCGAAGCAGGGGAGACCGTGTATCAGGCCGTGGGTTGTCCTGCCTGCCTGCAGCTCGGCTACAAGGGGCGTTCCGGCATCTATGAACTGGTGGAGGTCGACGATCAGCTGAGCCGCATGATCCACGACCAGGCGAGCCAGCAGGAGATCGAGCGCTATGCCCGCCAGCGACATCCGTCGATCGTCGAGGACGGCCTGCGCAAGGTGCGCCAGGGCATCACTTCCCTCGATGAAGTCTTCCGCGTGACCCGAGAGGGCTGATGGCCGCCTTCGAATATACGGCCTTCGACGATCAGGGACGGCGCCAGAAGGGCCTGATCGAGGCGGACACGGCAAAACAGGCGCGTCAGCAATTGCGAGGCATGGGACTGACGCCGGCCGAGCTGGAGGAATTGCGCGGCGAGTCAGTTACGCAGGAAAACGGCCTGCAGCGCCACCGGGATCGCATTCCGGTCAGTACGCTGGCACTGGTGACCCGGCAGCTGGCCACCCTGATCAGTGCCGGGCAGCCGGTGGAATCGGCCCTGCTCGCGGTTTCCCGACAAACTCCGAAGCCGGCCGCGCGCAAGATCCTGCTTGCGGTGCGTGCGCGGGTGCTCGAGGGTCATGCCCTGTCCGATGCCTTGCGCGAGTACCCGCGCGTGTTCGATGCCATGTATTGCGCTTCCCTGCATGCCGGCGAGCAGTCCGGCCTGCTCGATGTCGTTCTCGAACGCCTGGCTGACTACATGGAATCGCGCCAGCAACTGCAGCAGAAGACCGCACTGGCGTTGATCTACCCCTTGCTGCTCACGGTGGTGTCGATCCTGCTGGTGACGGGTCTGCTGACCTTCGTGGTGCCGCAGATCATCCAGGTCTTCGAAGGCTTCGATCAGGAACTTCCGGTACTCACCCGCGGCTTGATTGTCGTTTCGGATTTCTTCAAGGACTGGGGCGTCTACCTGCTGATCGCACTGATACTGCTGGTGCTGCTCTATCGCCAGGCTATGAAATCCGAGCGTCTGCGCCTGCTGCGTGACCGCCTGCTGCTGCGTCTGCCGATGATTCGCTACCTGGTGCGGCTTTCCGCCACCTCGCGCTTCACCCGTACCATGAGCCTGCTGGTGTCTTCCGGCGTTCCGGCCCTGGATGCGATGCAGATTTCCACCGAGGTGATCAGCAACCAGCCGATCCGCAGCGCGGTGCTGAAAGCCGCGGAGCGGGTGCGCGAGGGCGGAAATATTGCTGATGCCCTGACCGAAAGCGGCTATTTCAGCCCGCTGGTGCTGCAACTGGTGGCCAACGGCGAGGCCAGCGGCAAGCTCGGCGAGATGCTGGAACGGGCGGCACGGGCGGAGGAAAGCGAATTCGAAAATGTGACCGCGCTGTTCCTTGGCATCTTCGAGCCGGCGATGATCCTGGTCATGGGCCTGGTGGTGCTGATCATCGTGTTGGCTATTCTGTTGCCGATCTTCGACATGAACGATCTGATCCAGTGATGAATGCGCTGCGTCCCTACGGGCCGCTGGCGGTCTGGGCGGCGCTGATGATCCTGCTGCAATGGGTCGGGCCTGAGGCGCTGCGCTACGACCCGCAAGTCATCCGTGACGGGGAACTCTGGCGACTGCTGACCGGTCATCTGGTTCATGCCAACGGCAGGCATCTGCTGCTCAACCTGGCGGGCCTGTTTTTGTGCCAGGCGCTGACCGGCGTGAACTGGAGCCTGTTGCAATGGAGCGGGCGCATCCTGTTGCTGGCGCTGATGATCTCGCTGGGCTTGTGGTGGTTGCACCCCGGGCTGCGCTGGTATGTCGGCTTTTCCGGCGTACTGTTCGGGCTCTACCTGATGGCCGCGGTGGAAAGCCTGCCTCGTCAGATGCTGATCTCTTCCTTGCTGGTTCTGCTGTTGCTGGCGAAAATTCTCATGGAACAGTTCAGCTCTGTTAAAATCTCCAGCAGTGGATGGATCGGCGTGCCGGTGCTCGTCGACGCCCATCTCTACGGTTTTCTTTCCGGTCTATTGCTGCTTCTGGCGGTACAAGCCGGATCCTGGTTCACGCATACGGAATCTTTATGAACAGAACTTATCCAACTCGTCAGCAGGGCTTTACCCTGCTCGAAATCATCGTCGTCATCACCATCATCGCCATACTCGCGGCCTATATCGCGCCCAAGGTGGCGGGCCGGGCCGATGACGCCCGCATCAGCAAGGCGAAGAACGATATCCAGGTGCTGGAATCGGCGCTGGAACTCTATCGTCTCGACAATTTCAGCTATCCGGCCACGGAGCAGGGCCTGCGGGCGCTGGTGGAAAAGCCCAGCGACGATCTGAAGAACTGGAAGGCGGGCGGTTATGTCAAGAAACTGCGCAAGGATCCCTGGGGCAACGACTATCACTATGCGCGTCCCGGGCGCGACGGCTCCGAATACGAGATATATTCGCTGGGCGCGGACAATGCCGAGGGAGGCGAGGGCGCCGATGCGGATATCGGAACCTGGAACCTGGACGACTGATATCTGCACTGGCCGTCGTTGCCGGGGCTTCACCATCCTCGAGATTCTGGTGGTGGTGGCGATCATCGCCATCATTCTCTCCACCATCCTGCTCAATACCCGCTTCAGCCGCCCCGAGACCAGCCTGAAACAGCATGCACAGACGATTGGCAAGACCCTGCGGCTGCTGTTCGAGGAAGCCACGCTCGAGGATGTCAATTACGCCCTCTGGCTGCAGCCGGGGCGCTACCAGGTGCTGCAATACGATGGTGAAAGCTGGCAGCCGGTTCGTGATCGCCTGTTTGCCCGTCTCGCACGCAAGCACGACTACGAAGACCGCTTGATCGTCGATGGTCAGCCGGTGCCCATCGAAGCCTCCGAAGAGCCAAAACCCCAGATCCTGATCCTCGCCAGCGGCGATGTCAGCAGCTTCGAATGGCGCATCCTCGATCGTCGCAACGGACTGATGGTGCTGTTGCAGGGCGATGCGCTCGGGCAGCTGAGTATCGAGGGGCCTTCGGTGATCACCGAAACCACGGAGTCGTCGCTATGAAGCGCAGCAGCGGCTTTACCCTGATCGAAATCATGGTGGCCCTGGCCATCATCACCATTGCCCTGGGCGCGATCATCGAGAGTACCACGGCCAGCAACCGCAACCTGCAGTACCTGCGCGATCGCAGCATCGCAAGCTGGATAGCCGCCAACGAGTTGGCCCGTGTTCGCGCCCGGCGCGAATGGAACAGCCGCAGCAACCGCCAGGGCAGTGTAGAAATGGCCGGCCGGGAATGGCGCTGGAAGATGCAGATCCGCAAGACCGACGATCCCGACATGCGTCGTATCGAGGTGCAGGTCTACGAGGAAGGAAAGGATTCTGAGCCTCTGGCTCGCATCACCGGCTTCACAGGAAGATTGTAATGAAGCCGGCCGGAAAGAATCGGGGCTTCACCCTGTTCGAGGTGCTGATTGCGGTCAGTATCTTCGCCATCATCGGCGTGATCGCGATGAGCAATCTGATCCAGGTCGGGCGCAGCGGCGAACGCATCGAGGAGGCCGACCGGCAGCTTTCGCGCCTGCAGTACAGCCTCGCGCGTATCGGCAAGGATGTCATGCAGCTGGTGCCGCGACCGGTGCGCGACCGCTACGGCGACGAGCAGGCGGCGCTGAAGATCGACGGCGAGCGTCTGCAACTCACCCGTGGCGGCTGGAGCAACCTGTTGCAACAGCCGCGCAGCAACCTGCAACGGGTCGAATATCGTCTGGTCGAGCAAGGCCTGCAGCGACGCTTCTCGCCGATACTCGACCAGGGTTACGAGGAAAACACCATTGACCAGCTGTTGCTCGAAGGTGTGGAATCCCTGCGGTGGCGCCTGTTGACCCGCGGCAAGAAAATTCACGAGCACTGGCCGGTGGAGGATCGGCTGGAGCCGAATCAGCTGCCGGTAGCCCTCGAGCTGCGCATGGAGGTGACCGGTTTCGGTGCGATCGAAAGGATCTACGAGCTGCCCCAGGGGGCATTCGGCGATGAGGGTGACGCGCAATGAAGCGGAAGCGGCAACAGGGTATTGCTCTGCTGATGGCCATGCTGGTCGTGGCCATTTCCGCAGTTACGGCGACCATGCTGGTCAGCAACCAGGCCTTTCTCCAGCGGCGCAGCTATCACCAGCTCGATGCCGAGCGCTTGCGTGCCTATGCCCTGGGCCTGGAAGACTATGCCCGTCTGTTCCTGCAGAAGGATGCCCGTGAAAGCAAGACTGACCATCTCGGCGAGGACTGGGCTGTCGGCATTCCCGGTCTGCCGATCGAGGGCGGTATGCTCAGTGGCCAGATCACCGATGCCCAGTCCTGGATCAATCTCAACAGCCTGCTCACCGATCCAGTGCAGGAGGCGGCCCTGAAGGCCTTGTGCAGGCGCGAGGAGGTGAGTTGCGATTTTATCGATGCGCTCAAGGACTGGATCGACGAGGATCTCGAGACCCGTTTCCCCGATGGCGCCGAGGAAGACTACTACAGTAGCCTCGATCCGCCCTACCGCAACCCGAACCGCCCAATGGCCGACCGAAGCGAGTTGCGCCTGGTGAAAGGGGTCGATGCCGAGTCGTATCAAAAACTGAAACCCTATATCATAGCGCTGCCCGAAGCGACGCCACTGAACCTCAATACCCTGTCCAGGCCCCTGTTCGAGGCCCTGAACATTGCGCGCAAGGAGGGCGAGGGTTTCGTCGATGCGGATCGCTTCATCGACGAACGAGAACAGGATGCCTTTTCCAGCCTGCAGGACTTTGAAAAACGCATGAAAGCCCGCTTGAGCGAAGAACAGAAGAAGGCCCTTGCGGTCAGCAGTCGCTATTTCCTGGCCGAGGGACAGGTGCTGCAGAACGACAAGACGCTGCGTCTCAATGCCCTCATCGAGCGTACCGGACGCTCGGGCAGCCGGGTTGTCTGGCGCAGTTTCGGGGAGTTTCTGTGAGCGAGCTGTGGATTCGATTTGCGGACCCGGATTTCAACGCCTTCGACTGGTGGCGCTTTGACGGGGATGCCGAAAGCCTCGTGTCCGAAGGCCATGGCCGGGGCGAGGATCTGGCCGGGCTGGAGCGGGCCTCGCTGTGCCGCGTGTTTCTGCCGCAGCCCCTGTTGCTGAGCCTGCGCACGAAGCTGCCGCCACGGGCTTCCCGCCAACAGTTGCAGGCCATTGGTTACGCACTCGAAGATCAGCTGGCCAACGACGTGGACGACAACCATTACGCCATCGGCACGCAGCAGCCGGACGGCCAGTTGCCGGTGGTGGTGATCGAGCGATCCCTCATGGATCGCCTGCTGCAGCGTCTGCGCGAAGCGCGCATGCAGTGCGATGCGCTGCACGCCGAAATGCTGCTCTGTCCCGTTCCTCCGGCGGATTGCCGGGCTACCCTCTGCGAGCGTCCCGGCGGGTGGTTGTTGCGCCTGTCCGAGGACGAGGCCCTGGCCTTGCCGCCGGAGCTGCTCGATGACAGCCTGAAGCTGTTGCTGGGTGCTGAACCCGGTGCAGCAGGCCTGGCCTGTTGCGCCTCCACCGATCCGCCCGTTCCGGACGAGTTACTGAAAGAGTGCAAAACCCTGGATTGCCGGCCCCGGCGTGATCTCCTGTCGGATCGGGCCGTCAACCTGCTGCAGGGCGATTACCGTCCCGGCAGTCGCTGGCGCGAGAGGGTTCGAGCCTGGCGACCGGCGCTGGCATTGTTGTTGCTATTGATCTTCGTATCCCTGTCCCTGGCTGGCCTGGATTGGCTGAACCAGAAGCGGCAGCTGGCCGAAATCGAACAGCAGCAGTGGGCGTTGATCGACCGCTATCTGCCCGGCGCGGCTCACCGTGGAGACCCCAAACGCTTGCTGGTGCAGCGTCTCGCCGACTTCCAGAAGGGCGCCCGGGGCAATGAACTGGTCGATCTGCTGTCGCAGTTTGCCGAAGCCTGGTCTGCCCATTCCGGGGTGGATCTGGATCGGCTCGTCTATCGCGACGGTGAGCTAGTGCTGGACCTGGAAACCCCGAAATTGCGAACCCTGGAACAGTTGCAGGAGACCCTGAAGAATCAGGATCGAAACTTCCGTATCGAAAACCTCGATATCGGTCCTAGCAAGACCCGCGCCCGTCTGATTCTCGGAGGCACCTCATGAAACAGTGGTGGCGAGGTCTGCAGATGCGGGAGCGGTGGATCCTGATTACGGCGGCCCTGCTGCTGATCCTTTTGGTGCTGCACGGGCTGGTTTGGCAGCCCTGGCAGGATGCTCGGGTGCAGCTGGAGGAGGAGATTGCCCAGCGTCGTGATGATCTCGCCTGGATGCAACAGGCTGCCACTCGTCTTCCGGCCGTTCAGCGTGGCAATCAGACCCAACGGGCCAATGGAAATCTGATCACGGTGATGAACCAGCTGCTGGTGAAGGCCCGCCTGCGCGAGCACATGAAGCAGATGAAACCGGTCTCGGAACGCGAGGTACGCTTGCGTTTCGAGAAAGCCAGCTTCGACCGTCTGTTGCGGCTGTTCGGGGATATCGAGCGGCAGGGCCTGTCGATTCGCGAACTGCGCCTGTTGCCGAGTGATGAGTCAGGTCGGGTCAATGCCACGCTCGTCGTGCTTCGGGGGGGCTAGCCCATGCGTCGGCTGATACTGGTTCTGCTGCTGTCAACGGTGGTTTTCTCGCTCATTAACATGCCACTGAGACAGGTTTTGCGGGTGGTGGAGTTACCCCCGGGCCTGGTGGTTTCCGGACTCCAGGGTACGCTGCGATCCGGCCAGGTAGAGCAGCTTGGCTACCGGGGCGTGGCCTTCGAGGAGCTTCGCTATGCCCTGCGTCCCACATGCCTGTTATGGCTCAAGCTCTGCTATCGCCTGGAAGACGGTAACGGCGATCTGCGACTGAATCCGGGCTACTCGCCCTGGGGGGGATTCACCCTCGAGGATACTCGCCTGCGCCTGCCCATGGAGCGGCTGCGACCCTGGCTGGGGAAATTACTGGTACAGCCGAAAGGCGAACTGGATCTCCAGCTGCAGATGCTGGAACTGGGCAACAATCGCCGCCTCGAGACCCTGCAGGCGGTGCTCTTCTGGCGCAAGGCCGGAATCGAGGGAGAATCTGTCGTGCTTGGTGATTTCCGCGCGGATATTGAGCAGGAGGGTCCGGAAATCCGGCTGCAGCTCGGGGATGAACCCGGAGCGCTACTGGGCGTTGAGGGCGAAATACGGCTGGGGGCGGAAGATTTCCGCGTCGATGTGAAGCTGGAGGCACGTCCGGGACTCGGTGAATCGGCGCGCAATGCGCTGGAGCTGATGGCGCGCAGGGATGGCCTCAACCGCTACCGCATTCAGCGGCAGGGGCGCCTGCCGCAGCCCATTCCCTGGCTTCCGCCCCGATCCTGATGCCTGTCGGCCCCGTACCCGGGAACCGGTTCACATTTTCACCAGCCAACCCGCCTCTTTTCCTCGGCTGGATGGCGTTTGTGAGCCGCTTAACAGTACCGTCATTCAGCAGGGCTAGACTGTGCCCATCGAAATCAATAACAGCATCAAGGAGAAACGGACATGAAAACAATCCAGGACCAGAATCTCGGTTCCCGCATCATGGATGGCGCGGTGCTGACCCTCAGCTTCGTGCTGTTTTCCCTGCTGACCGGCTTCTTCGGTCAACCCGGTTTCCTGCTGTCGATGCTGTTGTTCGTGCTCGTGCTCTATAGCGGGCTGCGCCTCGGCAAGCAGATCGTGTTCCAGCAACTGCACCTCCCCAGCCGCATGGCTGCCGTACTCAGCGGCAATCTGCTGGGTCTGTTTGTCGGCAATCTGCTGCTGGCCAGTTTTCAATCCCTGCTCTCGCTTCCACCTTCGGCCATCGTGCTGAACCTGATCGCATCGGGGGCAGCATTCTTCGTGCTCGGAACCCTGTCGCCCATTTTCAAGGATTCTCGCAGCGATATCATCGCCCACTGAGTCCTGCCGGACGGGGATAGAAGCGAGTGGCCGCAGCAAGGGTTTTTCGATCCTACCTGAAGACCCCGTTCCTGATCCTGCTGGTTCTCGAGGTGGTCGTCTTCTTTCTGTCGATCTATGCCGCCACCTGGCTGCGTTTCATCAACATACCGCAGAATTTCTATGCGATGGCAGACAGGCTGTGGGTCAATGCCGGCATGCTTGCGGTGGTTGCGCCGATTGCGATGTTGGCGACGGGTTTGTACCAGGGCAATATCCGCGAGGGCATGTCCGGCATTCTGCTGCGTCTGGGCATCAGCCTGTTCGCCGCAGGTGTCTTTGTTTCACTGCTGATCTACCTGTTTCCCGATTATCACCTGGGACGGGGCATTCTGGCCTATGCGCTGGTAGGTTCCTTCTTCATCATAGGTACCCTGCGTTCCCTGTTCATCGAGCTGGTGGATACGGAGATCTTCAAGAAGCGCGTGCTGGTCTACGGCGCCGGCAAGACCGCGGCGCAGATCGATGCCAAGCTGCGACGGCGGTCCGATCGGCGGACCTTCCGTATCGTCGGCTATGTGCCTCTGGATCACCAGAGCCAGCAGCTCGAGGTCAGTGATGATCAGCTGGTAGATGTCGATGGCAATGTCTTCGATTTCGTTCGTCGCAACCAGATCGACGAGATCGTCGTTGCGACTTCCGATGCGATCGAGGATGTGCCAGTCGATGATCTGGTCGAGTGCAAGCTCAACGGTATCGAGGTGGTCGATATCCTCAGTTTCTTCGAGCGCGAGGTCGGACAGGTGCG
>WGBK01000310.1 GCA_015494335.1 Gammaproteobacteria bacterium
AACGAAGGCCGAGACATCGCCGCCCTGGGTTTCGATGATCGGCAGCGCGGTCAGTGAACCGGTCTTGCCCTTGACCTCGCCGTTGGTGTGCTTCTCGACAAAGGCCTCGTTGACGCGCGCGGCACGCTCGAGCAGGCGGGAGTGCAGGTAGAAGACATCACCGGGATAGGCTTCGCGTCCCGGCGGACGACGCAGCAACAGCGAGACCTGGCGATAGGCCCAGGCCTGCTTGGTCAGGTCGTCGTAGACGATCAGCGCATCCTCGCCGCGATCGCGGAAGTATTCGCCCATCGAGCAGCCGGCGTAGGGCGCGATGTACTGCATCGCCGCGGAGTCGGCGGCGGTGGCGGCCACCACGATAGTGTGCTCCATGGCACCGTATTCCTCGAGCTTGCGCACCACGTTGGCGACGGTGGAAGCCTTCTGGCCCACCGCGACATAGATGCACTTGATGCCGGTACCCTTCTGGTTGATGATCGCGTCGATGGCGACGGCGGACTTGCCGGTCTGGCGGTCGCCGATGATCAGCTCGCGCTGGCCGCGGCCGACGGGCACCATGGCGTCGATGGCCTTGAGGCCGCTCTGCACCGGCTGGTCCACCGACTTGCGCTCGATGACGCCCGGGGCAACCTTCTCGATCGGCGAGAACTCCTGGGTTTCGATGGGACCCTTGCCGTCGATCGGCTCGCCCAGGGAATTGACCACGCGGCCCAGCAGGGCCTCGCCCACCGGTACCTCGAGGATGCGGCCGGTACACTTGACGGTATCGCCCTCGGACAGGTGCTCGTAGGCGCCGAGGATCACCGCACCAACAGAGTCACGCTCCAGGTTCAGCGCCATGCCGTAGGTGTCGCCGGGGAATTCGATCATCTCGCCGGACATGACATCCGCCAGACCGTGAATGCGCGCGATGCCATCGGTCAGACTGACGAGGGTGCCTTCGGTCCTGGCTTCGGCTGCGCTGTCAAAGTTCTTGATGCGCTCTTTGATCAGTTCGCTAATTTCTGACGGATTGAGTTGCATGACGTTATCCCGTTATCAAAAGTAATTCAGTTATTTGTTCAGCAGCGAGGACAGCTTCTCGAAGCGCCCGCGCAGCGTGCCGTCGATGACCAGATCGCCGGCCTTGAGCTCGGCGCCGCCAAGCAGCGACTTGTCCACCTCGACACGAAGATCGACCTGCTTGCCGAAGCGCTTCTGCAACCGTTGCTCGAGCTCCTTCTGCTGCTTCGCGGCCAGCTTGCGAGCGCTGACCACCTGCACATCGAGTACGCCCTCGGCGTCGTGCTTGAGTTTTTCATAGCGACGGGCGATGGCCGGCAGGGCCGCGCTGCGGCCGTTCTCGGCCAGCAACCGCAACAGGTTGTGCAGTTCCTCGGTCGGCTCCGTCAGGCCCTCGATCGAACCCAGCACGGAGAACAGCAACTCGGCGATCTCGCTTCCGTCCAGCTCCGGCGAGCCGATCAGCTGTTGCATGTCGTCGTTGGCGACGACCTGTGCTGCAGCCTCGAGCCAGGCGGACCAGGTATCGAGCTGACCCTGCTCCTGCGCCAGGTCGAACAGGGCTCGCGCATAGGGGCGGGCAACGGTGTCAAAGTCGGACATGGTCGGTTCCTAGATCTGGGCGGCGAGCTCTTCGAGCACCTTGCTGTGCGCCTCGGCGTCGACTTCCCGCTCGAGGATCTTCTCGACGCCGGCGAGGGCAATCGTGGCCACTTCCTTGCGCAGTTGTTCGCGCGCGGAATTCACCTGCTGGTCGATATCGGCGCTGGCGGCGACCTTGATCTTCTCCGCTTCCTGTTCGGCCGTGCTGCGCGCCTCGTCGACGATCTCGCCGGCACGCTTCTGCGCCTGGGCAATGATCTCCTGGGCCTGCTGCTTGGCTTCCTTGAGCTCGTCGGTGGCTCGCTGCTTGGCCAGTTCCAGATCCTGCTTGCCCCGCTCGGCGGCCGACAGGCCATCGGCGATGCGGGCCTTGCGCTCTTCCAGAGCGGCCATCAGTGGCGGCCAGACGTATTTCATGCAGAACCAGACAAACACCGCGAAGGTGATCGATTGCCCGATCAGGGTTGCATTGAAATTCATAGTGCTGTCCTCGAGTTGAGTAGCGGACTCGTGCTGCTTAGCCGCCTACGACCGCGAACATGACGTACATGGCCAGACCGACGGCGATCATCGGAACCGCGTCCACCAGGCCCATGACGATGAAGAACTGGGTACGTAGCATCGGGATCAGCTCCGGCTGACGCGCGGCGCCTTCGAGGAAGCGGCCGCCGAGGATGCCGATACCGACGGCAGCGCCCAGAGCGCCCAGACCCATCATCAGTGCGCCAGCGATGTAAAGCAGTGCAGATTCCATGAAAATCTCCTAAGTGTGTTGGTTGTTTAGAGAATCAGTGTGTTTCCTGGGACGCCATGTCCAGATACACGATGGTCAGCGTCATGAAGATGAACGCCTGCAGCGTGATGATCAGGATATGGAAGATGGCCCAGCCGAGTTGCAGAAAGCCGCCGAACAGACCCAGCGCCCAGCCGCCGCTGTACATCAGCGCGATCAGGATGAAGATCATTTCACCGGCGTACATGTTGCCGAACAGTCGCAGGGCGAGCGACACGGGCTTAGCGATCAGGGTCACGCCCTCGAGCACCAGGTTGATCGGGAACATCCACTTGGGGAAGGGATGGAAGGCCAGTTCGGCAAAGAATCCGCTCGCACCCTTGAACTTGAAACTGTAGTAGAGCACCAGGGCGAAAACCGACAACGACAGGCCGAAGGTGATGTTGGGGTCGGTGGAGGGCACGATGCGCAGATAGGGGATTCCCAGCTTGCCTGCCAACCAGGGCAGATGATCCACAGCCAGCAGGTCCATCAGGTTCATCAGGAAGATCCACACGAAGATGGTCAGCGCCAGCGGGGCGACCAGCTTGCTCTTGCCGCTGAAGGATCCGCGCACCGATTCGTCGATGAACTCTATAATCATTTCGACGAAGTTCTGCCAGCCGCTGGGCACATCGGTGGACGCCCTCTTGGCGACAGTGCGGAAGCCCCATAGAAACAGCACACCGAGCAGGATGGAGAAGCCCATGGTATCCAGGTTGATGGACCAGAAGCCCATTTCCTGAAGGTCCTGGGCGCTGTGGGCGATGCCCCAGCTACCATCGGCCTTTTGTCCGAATGTCAGGTTGGTCAGGTGGTGCTTGATGTACTCGCCGGATGATTCGTAGGACATGGGCGCTGACTACCTTTTCACTGTCAAATGTGCAAAAAAAACGGTCACCTGCGTCAGCAGGTAGCCGATGAACAATACGAGCGTGTCCCAGGAGTGCCCGGAAGTGAAGGCGATGTAGAACATCAGGCCCGTCATCAGCCACTTGCCGAGCTGTGCGCGGTAGGCCTTGCCGAGCCAGTCCGCCGCATCGTCATTGGCTGCCTGCCGATACATCCTGAAACTGAAATAGATCTGTGGCACCAGACCGATCAGACAGCCCGTCAGCGCGGAAGGCACATCACCCCACTGCAACAGCCAGACCAGTACCCCGTACAACGGAAGCAGTGCCGCCTGCAGCAACGGAACCAGCAAAATCCGGGTTTTCAGCGCGTCCACCTGAGCGTTCACGACGCGAAAACCCCCGCCCTGACTCGATGCGCGGCAGAGTATAAGAGTTCCCTAATCAAGAATCAATCGGACAATCGCCAATTTTATGCCCAGATCAATAAATACTTTATATAAGGTTATGGGCCCGCAAGGGGATCGGCCCGACGAACGGCAGGGGCAGGCCCTGCCCCGGTCATTCGGGAATCAGGTGACTGAGAATACCGTCGAGTTCATCGTTGTTGTGAAAGTGGATCACCAGCTGGCCGTCGCCCTTCTTGCCCGGCTTGATCTTCACCTGGGCACAGAGGCTTTCGCTGATGCGCTGCTCCAGGCGCTGGATATCGGGGTCGACGGTCTTGCTCGCGGCCGGCGGCTTCGGCGCCAGCGTTTTCTTGACCAGGGCCTCGGTTTCCCGCACCGACAGGCCGCGATGCACCACCACCCGAGCCAGCTCCGGCTGATCTTCCTTCGGCAGGGAGAGCAGGGCGCGGGCGTGGCCCATGCTGAGCAGCCCCTTGTTGACCAGCTCCTTGACCGGCTCGGCCAGTTCCAGCAGGCGCAGCAGGTTGCTGACGGCAACGCGGGAGCGGCCGACCGCCTCGGCCACCTGCATGTGGGTCAGCTCGAACTCGTCGATCAGGCGCTGCAGGGCCATCGCCTCTTCCAGCGGATTCAGATCCTCGCGCTGGATGTTCTCGATCAGCGCAATCGCCGCCGCGGCCTGGCTGTCGATGTCCTTGATCACCGCCGGAATCGAATCCAGCCCGGCAATCTGCGCCGCGCGCCAGCGCCGCTCGCCGGCGATCAGTTCGAAGTGACTGCCCTCACGGCGCACCACGATCGGCTGCACCACACCCTGGGCGCGGATGGATTCCGCCAGTTCGTTGAGAGCAGTCTCGTCGAAATGCTTGCGTGGCTGGTATTCGCCGCGCTGAATCCGGTCCACCGGCAATTCCTGCAGGGCCGAGGCCAGCTCCTGTTCGGTCGGCTCGGTGGCCTCCTGTACGTTGCCGATCAGCGATCCGAGACCGCGGCCGAGGCGTTTCTTCTTGGCTGCCATGATTATCCGTTTGCGTAGTGGTTCTGTTTGGCGTCGCGGCGCAGGACTTCGCCGGCCAGGGCCAGGTAGGCCATCGAGCCGCGCGAGTTCTTGTCGTATTGCAGGATCGGCTGGCCGTAGCTGGGCGCTTCGGCCAGGCGGATGTTGCGCGGGATCACGGTGCGATAGACGCGGTCGCCGAAATGTTCGATGAGTTCGCTGGAGACATCGTTGGCCAGGTTGTTGCGCGGGTCGTACATGGTGCGCAGCAGCCCCTCGAGCCGGATCTCCGGATTGACGCTGATGCGGATCTGCTCGATGGTGTCGAGCAGCGCGCTGAGACCTTCCAGCGCGTAGTATTCGCACTGCATCGGGATCACCACGCCATTGGCCGCCACCAGCGCGTTGACGGTCAGCATGTTCAGGGACGGCGGGCAATCGATGAGGATGTATTCGTAGCTCGAACGAACCGGCTTGAGCGCCAGCTGCAACTGATGTTCGCGGCCGATCTTGTTCATCAGCTGCACCTCGGCGGCAGTCAGATCGGCATTGGCAGGCATGATGTCGAAACCGGCCGGCGAACGCTGAATCACCTCGCTGGCGGTTCGGTCGCCAAGCAGCAGATCGCAGACGCTGGACTCGAGCTCATTCTTGTCGATGCCGCTGCCCATGGTCGCATTGCCCTGGGGATCCATGTCGATGAGCAGCACGCTGCGCTTGGTCGCCGCCAGCGAGGCCGCGAGATTGACGCAGGTGGTGGTCTTGCCGACGCCGCCCTTCTGGTTGGCAATGGTGATGGTCTTGGTCATGAATCCTGTCGCTCGAGAATGACCAGGCTGCGCGGCGCTTCGATGCCGGGCACCCTCGGTCGGGTGATTTCGATGTCGATTCCCTGTTCGCGCAAGGCGCGCAGCTCCTGTTCCTGCGGTTCGGTCTTGAGGGTCATGAGCCGGGTTCCCGGCAGCCACAGGTGGTCCACCGAACGGACGAAATCCAGCAGCGAGGCATAGGCCCGGCTCAGCACCACGGAAAACGGAGCCTCGGCATGATAATCCTGAACCCGGGTGCGTACAACTTTCACCCGACCCGCTGTCTCCCGGTTCACACCCAGTTCGGCAATGGCCTGCTGCACGAAACGGGTCTTCTTGCCGTTGCTGTCGAGCAGCTGCCATTCGGTTTCGGGCAGCAGAATGGCCAGGGGCAGGCCCGGCAGGCCGGCACCGGTGCCGACATCCAGCATCCGACCCTGGGGCGGCAGCCAGGGCGCGACCGACAGGCTGTCGAGGATATGGCGGATCACCATCCGGGCGGGATCGGTGATGGCGGTCAGGTTGTAGACCCGGTTCCATTTCGCCATCAGCTCGAGATAACGGGCCAGGGCATCGACCTGGGATTCGCTGGCCGCGAGACCCATGGCCTGCAAGCCTTCGGCGATCTGCTCGCGCATCAGGCGCTTTTGCGCCGGGGGGCTTGCAAGCGCTTGAGATGGACCAGCAGCAGAGAGATCGCCGCCGGGGTGACGCCGGAAATGCGCGAGGCCTGGCCCAGGGTGGCCGGACGAATGTCGGCCAGCTTCTGCCGCACCTCGTTGGAGAGTCCCTTGACGGCATCGTAGTCCAGATCCGGTGGCAGCTCGGTTTCCTCGTGGCGCCGCGCCTTGTCGATCTCGTCCTGCTGACGCGACAGGTAACCGGCATACTTGCCGTCGATCTCGGCCTGCTCGCGCACCCGCTCGGGATAATCCCCGGCATCGGGCAACAGCGGCATCAGGTCCTCGATGCCGATCTGCGGGCGCTTGAGCAGTTCCGACAGCCGGTGTTCGTGACGTAGCGGCCGGTCGAGCCGCGCATCGATGGCTTCCACGCCGGGCTGGCCGGGGCGCAGCCATTGGTCGCGCAGGGTCTGCTCCAGTTGCTCCAGTTGTTCGCGGTATTCGTTGTAGGCCACCCAGCGGGCATCATCCACCAGACCCAGGGCGCGGCCCTTTTCCGTGAGGCGACGATCGGCGTTGTCCTCGCGCAGCATCAGCCGGTATTCGGCACGGCTGGTGAACATGCGGTAGGGTTCACTGGTGCCGCGTGTGATCAGGTCGTCCACCAGCACGCCCATGTAGGCCTCGTCCCGGCGCAGCAGCAGCGGTTCACGCCCGAGCACGGCGGCTGCGGCATTGGCACCGGCCAGCAGCCCCTGGGCCGCGGCTTCCTCGTAGCCGGTGGTGCCGTTGATCTGGCCCGCCAGATACAG